>JBGPNV010000005.1:0-29145 GCA_041487695.1 Thermoplasmata archaeon
CCCATCGTGTTGCGCGCTTGGAGGTTCGAGCGGACCACGTTGGGGTCGATGACGCCATCGGTGGGCTCGCCATCGGTAAGGAAGAGGAGCGTGGGTGCGCGCCCGGCCTCGCGGGGGAGCTTGGTGATCCCGACCTGGAGGCCGAGGTCGAGGTTGGTCGAGGATTCCGCGTAGAGGCTGTTCACCCAGTCGATGGCAGATTGCCGGTTGACGGGCGTGGCGGCGGCGAGGTCCTTGGCCCACTCCCAATAGGAGCCTGCGAAGGCGACGACGCTGAACCGGTCGGAGGACGAGAGGTCGCCGATGATCGACGAGAAGACGGTCTTGACCTGCGGCAGGCTCGAGTCCATGGAGCCGGAGATGTCGAGGACGAAGACGATGTCCTTGGGGATGGGGACAAGCGAGACGCCGGCGGCTTCGGGGGCGAACGAGTGCAGGAAGAGGCCGCCGTGGTCGGTCGTGTGGGTAAGGACGGTGCCGACGGAGGTGAGGGCCTCCTCGGACCAGGTGAGGACATAGTCGAGTTGGGGCACGAGGTGCGACGAGTGGTGGGACGCGGTGAGGGCGACAGCCGAAGGCGAGTCGAACGAGCCCAGGGTGACCGCGGGGCCGGAGAGGGCGGCCGAACCGGCAAGCGCGCCTTCGATCGAGAGCATGCCGGTCGTCTTGCCGCCCGACGAGGCGACGAGGGGGAAGCGGTATTCGAAGCGGTCGCCGGAGCGAGTCACGAGCTGCTCGTAGGAGAGGTGGACGCTGACGGTCGAGGACGCGGGGAGGTTCAGGGAAACCTGGTAGGTGTGGGTGCCGCGGCCCTCAACGATCGCGGCGGCCGACGATGCGGCCGTCGTCTCGTTGTAAGCGGCGCGAGCGGCCGCCGCGTCTTCGATGCGGGACTCAAACGTGTGGCCGCCGGTCTCGAGGGCGAAGCGGGTGACGAAGGCGAGGTCGGGGACGGCGAGGGAGGCGACGAACTCGAGGGCGTGGTCGGAGGGGTTCGTGAGCGTTTCGCGGATCTTGGTCGTCGCGAAGTGGTGGTCGATCGAGAACGTCACGTCCATCGAATCGATGCGGACGGGGTTTCCGGGGATTTGGGATGCGGCGAGCGCAGCGGGCGAAGCGGCGCTGAGGAGGAAGGCAAGAGAAAGCGAAAGAGTCACGAAGCGAGCAAGCTGAAAGACGCGTTTGGCCAATGGGACACCCCCGAAGAGAGAAACCGAGGAGTACCGCTCCCGTTGCCAGGCTTAAGAAGTCTCTGCCGTCGTAAACCAGGGGGCGCAAGGTCGACCGAGCACGCGAGGGTGGAGCCCCCGCGCGACGTGGGCTTTATGCCCCGTTGGCGCTGCCTGCGGCGATGGACGCGGCCGAGGCGCTCGACGTCGCGTTTTCGGAGGGCCTCAAGGTGCGCGGCCGGGCGGCGCGGGAAGCCGCGCGCGTGGCGCTCGCGGTGCATGCATCAAGGACCCGAGATGCGGCGCCGTTCCTCGCGCGAGACGCGCGGCTGGCCGACGATGCAATCGAGCGCCTTGGCGCGGAGGGCCGGGCGGACCTCGCCTTGCAAGTCTCGTTGTGGGCCCAGACGGGAGGCGCCGGGCAGAGGGGCCGGCCGGAGGGACCCACGGCCGACACGGTGGTTACGTTCGAGAAGGCGTGCCGCTGGGCGGAGGCGGGCGGCGGAGAGAGCCCCGCATGGATCCGCGGCGTCCCGCGGGAGGCGCCCCTTCGCGAGGTGCTTGCCCAGCGTTTGCAGCTCCTCGGCGAAGCGCAGGGCGAGTCGGGCGGCCCCTTTGCCGCAGCGGCCCTCGAGTCCCTGCTTGCCGATGCCCCGCGCCCGAGCGCGTACCCGATGATCTTGGAGGCGGCCGCAAGGGCGGGGTCCCTTCGCGTGGTCGACCGGACGCTGGAGGGCCTCGGGATCCTAGGGCCCGCGAGGGCGGGGCAGGGCGCGCGAGACCCGCTCCACCGGCTCCTCGAGGCGCTCGAGGTGGAGAAAGAGCGGGCGGAGGGGGTGCCGCTGCCGGCGATCCTGGAGGCGCGGGCCGCACGAGCGGACACGGGCAGCGCGGTGCTCATTGCCCACCTTGCGGCCCGGGCGCACCGCGAGGGGCACCCGGAGGACGCGGAGCGCGCGCTCGCCGCGGCGAAGCGGCGGCTCGAGGGAGCGGCGCGCGTGCCGCGCGCCTCCCTTGCGGCACTCCTTTTCATCCAGCGGGGCCTTGGAAACGAGGCCGCAGCGGACCCTCTCTCGATGCCCGCCGAAACGCGGCCCTCGGCCGCCGAGATTGTCGAGGGCGCTTGCGAGGCGGTGCGCGCGCTTGGAAGCGCGAGGAGCGCGGTCGACGCCATGCGCCTCTTCGACCCGGAAGACGCGACGGTCGCCGCCTCGGAGAAGGACGCGGCCCAGCTCCTCAAGGAACTCGTGCGGGAGGGCGCGCAGGCCTCGGTGAAGCAGGGCGAGGTGGAGGCGCTGAAGGCGCTCCTCGTGCGGGTGCGCCGGATTGGCCTGCGCTTGCCTTGGGAAGTGTTCCTGCGCGCGCTCATCGCCGACGGGGCGGTCGCGGTCGCCGCGCGGCACGCTGGCAAGGGCGCTTGGGAGCTGGTCCTCGAGACGTCGGGCCCGGGCCTTTCAGGGTTCGAGCGCGCGAAGATGCGGGGGCGGGCGGCATGCGAGTTCCTGCGGGCCTTGGAACTGCCGGAAGCGCGCCGCCCGCTTGCGGACCTCTACTTTGCCCCTCCGCTGCGCGAGGCGATCGGCTCGGGGCCCGCGGGATAGGCCCACTCAAGACGGCGGCGCCGCAGGGCGTCCGCTCGTATTTCGAGGGCAAGTGGGCCCGCCCAGATTTGAACTGGGGTCTAGAAGTCCCGAACCTCCAAGGATAGACCAAACTACCCCACGGGCCCACGGGGGGCCTTGGAAGCCGGCCACCCCTTTAGAAGCTTTCGCGCGGGGCCGCTTGGGCAGCCGCGCGGCGGGCCTTCACGCGCCGCACGTAGTAGACGATGCCCGCCGAGATGGCCGCAGCGCCCACAGCAAAGGCGACGCCGCCCGTGAGGATCGGCGTGTCGCGCGGCAGCGCGCCGGAGACCGAGAAGGTGACCTCGTCGGCAAGCGAGAGGATCCCCCCCGTGGAGGCGCGGACGCGGACGGTGTGGTTGCCGTCGGCGAACCCGCGCGCGTCGACGCGGTAGGAAAAGGGCGTCTGGTCCGCGTCCATCGGCGCGGCGATGCGGAGCCACGGACCGCTGTCGACCTGGACCTCGACGTACTCGACCGTGCCGCGCTTGGCGTAGGAGACGCCTTGGACGTCGAAGGACTCGCGAACGGCCGTGCGCTTGGACGTGTTGGTGATGAGTGCCGCAAGCTCCGGGTCGATTGTGTCCGTGACGCCCTTGAGGTCGCGGGCAAGCGATACGGCCCTGAAGGCGTCGACGATCCCGTAGCCGAAGTCCTTGTTCCAGACAGGGTCAATGTCCGGTAGCGTCGCGTTGCCTCGCCGCTCGGCCGTGTGCGTGACGATCTCCTTCACAAGGCGCCAGTTGCCAGAAAGGTCGGGGTTCGCCTCGAGCATGAGCGCAACGACGCCGGAGACCATCGGGGTCGCGTAGCTCGTGCCCGAGCCGCGGCCCTGGTAGCCGTTGCCCGACCCGTCGCCGAACTGGTCGAACTCACAGCTCGTGATGTCGGTGCCCGGCGCGGCGACGTCGGGCTTCAGCTCGTCGAAGGCGTAGCCGTCGTTGTTGTCGGCGCGGGGGCCCCGGGAGGAGTACGAGGCGATGATGTCGTCCGACCGGTCGACCGTGTTGAGGTCGTCGGTCGCGCCGATCGTGATCGCATAGGAGGAGGCGCCGAGCCCGTCGAAGCCATCGTTGTTGGGGCCCGCGTTGCCGGCAGCGATGACCGCGATGATCCCCGCCTGCACGAGCTTGTCGATGCCCCGCGAGTAGACGTCGGAGCCGTCGGAGGAGCCCCCGACGTTGTTGCCCCACGAGAGCGAGAGGACATCGATGCCGGGCGAGCCGCCGGACCACGCGTGGTCCTTGAACTGGATCGCCCAGTCGATCCCCTGCAGCGTCGCGTCATAGACGTTGAGGGGCCCTTCCCCGGGGGCGGCGCCGAGCTTCGTGCCGATGCGCAGGTCGACGAGGCTGGCCGCCCTCGCGATGCCCGGGTACGTGCCGTCGGGGTCGCCTGTACCCATGGCCATGCACGAGACGGACGTTCCGTGCCCTTGCGTGTCGTCGGCGTCGTAGGTGCCGTCGCGGGGCGTGAAGCGGGTCTCGGGCTTCGAGATATCGGCCCCGCCGAGCCACTTGCCCTGGAGCCCGGGGTGCTGGTTGTCGACGCCCGTGTCCATCACGGCGATGACGACTCCGGCGCCCGAATAGCCGAGGTCCCAGGCCGTGTTGGGCGAGTATTCCTTCGAGTCGCGGGCCTTCAGCGCGGGGTTGGCCACATCGAGGTCGGCGTACGGGCGGCCGGCTGATTCAATCATGACGGTCTCCGGCAGCGCCTCGGCCGCGCGGACTTGGGCCGGCGAGAAGACGTTCGCGCTGATGGCAAGGAGCGAAGGGAGAACGAGGCCAACCTCGAGCCCGAGGCGCTCGAGGTTCCCCTGGTCGCCGTCGCCCGGCAGGACAGCGTAGTCGACGACGACCACGGTGGGGAAGTCGGCAAAAGTCAGCCGGTCGAGGGTGTCGTGGATGCCGTTGCCGTCGAGGTCGAGGGCGCTCCTCTGCCACCAGGCAGGGGGGAGCGGAGGGGACGCGGGGGCGGCGACGGGCGTGCCAGGGGTCCCGAGGGTGGGCGCGCCGTGGGGAGGCACGGCTGCCGAGGCGAGCGGGGCAAGGAGGAGCAGAGCGGCCAGGGCCGCGAGCGAGCGCTTCTGCATGGGGGCCCTCAACCTTTCGGCCTTCGGCCGCCATAAACGTTTGCCGCAGACGCGCGAAGGCGCGGGGCCAAGGCCCTCTTCAGGCGGCGACGAGCCATTCGTTGTTGACGGCCTTCACGAGCTTTCGCGAGAGCTTGAGGTCCGCCTTGGAGGCGCCGTGGCCGTCCTGCCAGTCGTAGATCTGGTCTTCGGCAAAACCGAGGATCTCGAAGACCGTGTCGTACGACGATGACAGGGACTTGAGCCCCGTGTGCTCCTCGAACTCGCTTTCGCCCCGGCACTTGTGCTTCTTTTCGTAGATCTCAAGGGCCGTGTTGAGGTTGACCGCGCCGGAAGCGACATTCAGCCATAACGCGAGGTCCTCGCGCTCCGCCCCGCGGACCTTCTTCGACTCGTGGGTCCCGCCCTCGAGGACGTCGATTGCCTCGTCGAAGGTGGCGATGTCGACCCACCCGGCGTCCGTCGAGCCGTCCGGTGCGGTGCCGTTCCAGTCGCCGTAGGTAAAGACGTCGGAGTGGGCTGCGATGGCCTCGAGGAAGCCGTCCGCCTGGGTCGCGTTGAAGAGGGGCTTCTTCTTGCCCTTGGCGCCCTTCTCCGTCTTCTCGAGCTGCTCGGCCCACCAGGAGGCCGAGTGCGAGTTTCCGGAGGCGCTGCCGGAGACCGTGAAACTCAATGTTAAGGACGCGGAGCCCCCGCCGTCGCAGCCGTCCCACGACACGGAGGCGGACGCTGTGATAATGTCGCCAGGCAGGTAGAGGGGGGCCGTGTGCCCCGTGAGGTTCACGGTGACGTTGAGGGACGGCAGGCCGTCGGGCAGCGCCCAGGTCCAGTCGCCCTTGGCGAGGGTCCCGTGGTCCGAAGTGTCCAGGTCGATTTGCCCCGAGTTGAGGGTCGCTTTCACGTTGTCATGGGTGTAGTTGAAGGTAGGCACCAACTCCAGCGTGGCGTCCAGATCGAGGCCCGCCCCGGGTGTGTAGGTCCCGTTGAGCGTCCCGCTGAGCTTGAGTCCGCCCGCCGTGCACGCCGGCGGCTCGCTGAAGTCTCCGGCCTCGAAGATGTTCATGTCGGCCTCGAAGGGCCCCGTAACGGCGTTGCCGGCCGCGTCCTCCGCGCTGTAGTCGAGGTGGACAATGAGCCCGCTTGCGAAGTCGCCGTTCACAACGACTTCGATGGAAAGGATGTTCGACGAGCCTGTGCCGAGGTCGCCGACGCCGTAGGAAACGAAGAAGGCTGGGTAGATGTCGTGGGCGTCCATGGACCCGCCGCCCGCGAGGAACGGCGTGCCGCCGCCGATGTCGGCCGCTGCATAGGAAACATCGCCGCTTGGGCCCCCAGCGAAGCTGATGTCGGTAAGCATCGTGATGTCGTTGATCGCCGCGAAGACCTGGACGTTCGACAGGCCCGCGGAGGTCGGGTTGTAGAAGTCGACCGAAACGTCGGCTGCGTCGGCGGTCGAGTCGCCGAAATACGAATTGAGGAGCCAGAGGTTCTCGGAGTCGCCAGTGTAGAAGGTGTCGTCGAGGCTGTCTGCGACGGCGCTCGTCCGGTGAGAGGTCGGGAAGAGCCACACGCCCGAGGTTGAGGTCGCGACCGCAGGGGGCACGAAGGTCGCAAGGGCCACGGAACCGAGGAGGAGGCCGAAGGCAGCCAGGCCGGTGAATCGGGTGGCCTTTGAAGGGGCTTCGTGAGCCATGCGTGTTCCTCCGTTATCGGGGCCCCCAAAGGGGCGGATGTTCGCACTAGGCTCCTTCTAGATAAGGTCGGTGCCACGGCTCGTTTCTGGCGCCACTTGACAATATCGAAAATGCGGCGAAAAGCGTAGGACGGGGTGGCACGGAAGACCTTATTTCGCTGGGTGTGCGTTGGGGAAAATCGCGCTCGGCGGGCCATCTGTTTGGTCGTCTGCCGTGACCGCTCAGGCTAGCGCGGCTTCGCTTAATGTCGATTTCAACATCGGCAAAACAGAAGTGTCAAATAGCGGCGCCCCGCTCAACCGTCTGCGATCTCCGATGCGGACGGAACTCTCTGAAAAGATCGCGGGCGAGATCACCCTCTCGGCAAACCCTGGGTCAACGATCAAGAAGTGGCGCTCGACTTTCGAGATCTCGCAGCAGGATCTGGCTCGGCACCTGAAGCTCTCCCCGTCGGTCATCTCGGACTACGAAGGCGGGCGCCGGAAATCCCCCCGCGTGGACTCGATCCGGCGCATTGTCGATGGGCTCATCGAAATCGACGTCCAGCGAGGCTCGCGGGTTCTCAAGAAATACGGCGTATCGGCGCGTGACGACTCGATCCTCGGGATCCGCGAATTCCCGGTGGGGATTCCGGCGAAGCGCGTGATCGAGGTGATCGCGGGGCAGGTGCTCGCCTGCCCGGAACACCTGGAGAGGGACCTGTACGGGTTCACGATGTTGGACTCCGTCAAGGCGATCATGCAGCTTTCGTCCTTTGACTACCTCAAGGTGTACGGGTGGTCGACGGAGCGGGCGCTCATCTTTTCCTCCGTGGAGTACGGGCGCTCGCCGATGGTGGCGATCCGGGCGCACCCGCTGAAGCCCGCGGTCGTCGTCTTCCACAAGCCGGGGCAGATCGACCCGTTGGCGATCAAACTCGCGGAGCTCGAGCGGATCCCGCTCGTGCGCACGGACATGGAGCAGGACCAGATCTTGGGCGAGCTCGGGCGGCTCTAAGGCCTTCACGCGCGTGCATCGAGGGGGCGGGGCCGGAGTGACCGAGAAGATCGGAATTGTAAGTTACGGCGCGTGCATCCCGCGCCTCCGGATCAAGACGCAGGAGATCGCGAAGGTCTGGGGCAAAGACGGGGACGCGATGGCCAAAGGCCTCAACGTCCACTCGAAGAGCGTGCCCGGCTGGGACGAGGACGTCATCACGATTTCCGTTACGGCGGCGCGACGCGCGATGTACAAGGCGGACATCGACCCGGCAAGGATTGGGGCGGTCTATGTCGGCAGCGAGTCCCACCCCTACGCGGTGAAGCCGACGGCGACGATCGTGGCGGAGGCGATCCGCGCGGCTCCCTACCTTACGGCCGCGGACTTCGAGTTCGCGTGCAAGGCGGGGACGGCCGCGATGCAGGCGGCCATGGGCCTTTCGAAGTCCGGGATCATCGACCTCGGGATCGCGATCGGAGCGGACACGTCCCAGGGCGCGCCGGGCGATGCGCTCGAATACTCGGCCTCCGCGGGCGGTGCGGCGTACGTGATCGGGCGCACGGGGCTCATCGCGGAGATCAACTACACCTGCAGCTTCACGACCGACACGCCGGACTTCTGGCGGCGCGAGGGGCAGCACTACCCGTCGCACGGCGGCCGATTCACGGGTGTGCCGTCGTACTTCCGACACGTGGCGGCCGCGGCCGAGATGTGCCTGACTGCGGTGAAAATGAAGGCCTCCGACTACACCTACGCGGTGCTGCACCAGCCAAACGGGAAGTTCCCCGTGAGGGCCGCGAAACAAATCGGGTTCACGGACGAGCAGATCAAGGACGGGCTGCTCACGCCCTACATCGGCAACACGTACTCGGGCTCGATGCCCCTTGGCCTTGCCGCCATCCTCGACAAGGCAAAACCGGGCGACCGGATCTTCGCCTGCGCGTACGGTTCTGGCGCGGGCACGGA
Source organism: Thermoplasmata archaeon (assembly GCA_041487695.1). Classification (GTDB taxonomy): domain Archaea; phylum Thermoplasmatota; class DTKX01; order DTKX01; family DATEUP01; genus DATEUP01. The sequence goes on from JBGPNV010000005.1 coordinate 8,525, forward strand.
CGCCTTCGACATCACGGTGACCGAAGGCATCGAGAAGCTCCAGAGGAAGCCGGAGGAGACCGTGCAGGCGATGATCGCTGACGCGCACTACATCGGCTACGCCGAATACGCGAAGCTGCGCGGCAAGATCTTGATGGCAGACTGAAGGGGGAGGGGGCGCCGTGGCACGCGAAGTGGGGATCATCGGGGCGGGCATCACGAAGTTCGGCGAGGTGTGGGACCGCTCGCTGCGCGACCTCGGGCTCGAAGCCGGAGTCAAGGCGATCAACGACGCGAACATCGCGTCGGAGGACATCGATGCGCTCTATGTCGGGATCATGTCGCCGGGGATGTTCCTCAACCAAGAGCACGTGGCCCCGCTCATCGCCGACTGGGTCGGCGTGGCAGGCAGCCACATCCCCGCCACGCGCGTTGAGGCGGCCGACGCCTCGGGGGGCCTCGCGATCCGCGAGGCCTGGATGGGGATCAAGGCGGGGCTCTACGACATCGTCGTTGTGGGGGGCGCCGAGAAGATGACCGACGTCGGCGACGAGGAGGCGCTCGAGACGCTCTCGGCGTCGGTCGACCAGGAGTGGGAGGCGTTCTTCGGGGCCACACTCCCCTCGCTCTACGCGATGATCGCGAGGCGCCACATGTACCAGTACGGGACGACGCGCGAGCAGCTTGCCGCCGTCGCGGTCAAGAACCACAAGCACGGCTCGATGAACCCCGACGCGCAGTTCCAGTCGGTCGTCGACCTCAAGACGGTCCTCACGGCCGGGCCCGTCGCCGAGCCGCTCGGCGTCTTCGACTGCGCGCCCTTCTCGGACGGGGCGGCCGCGCTCGTGCTCTGCGAGTGGGAGAAGGCGAAGCGGATCTCGCAGCAGCCGATCAAGATCACGGGGTCGGGGCAGGCGGGCTCTTCGCTTTCGCTGTCGGCGCGCCGCGACATCACGACCTTTGCCGCGACGACGCTTGCCGCCGAGGCCGCTCTCAAGATGGCGAACCGCAGCCTCACGGATGTGCAGGTCGCCGAAGTGCACGACTCCTACTCGATTGCCGAGATCCTCGCGGTCGAGGACCTGGGCTTCTGCAAGAAGGGCGAGGGCGGCAAGTTCGTCGAGAGCGGCGCGACGGCCTTGGGCGGCCGCATCCCGATCAACACATCGGGCGGCCTCAAGGCGCGCGGCCACCCGCTCGGCGCGACGGGGATCGCGCAGGCCGTGGAGATCGTGTACCAGCTGCGCGGCAAGGCGGGCGCACGCCAGGTGAAGGACGCCAAGGTCGGGCTCACGCACAATGTGGGAGGCACGGGCGGCACCTGCCTCGTCCACGTGCTTGAGGGGGGTGCCTAAAGGTGGCCGGCGCACGATTCTGGCGCGAGAAGGCCTCGCGCTACAACGGGCTTGGCGCGAGGTGCGGCGTCTGCAGCAAGGTGTTCTTCCCGCCGCGCGTCGTGTGCGACAACTGCGGGCGCAAGTCGATCGGGCAGATGAAGGGGTTCCAGCTCAAGGGCCACGGCACGGTGTACAGCTTCTCGGTCGTCCACGAGGCGCCGCGGGGGTTCGAGACGCAGATCCCCTACATTGTCGGCCTCATCGAGATGGACGAGGGCGTGAAGCTCACGGCGCAGATCGTCGATGTCGACCCGAAGGACGTGCACATCGGGATGCGCGTGAAGGACGTGTTCCGCAAGGTGCGCGAAGAGGGCAAGGCGGGCGTCATCCACTACGCCTACAAGTTCGCGCCCGCGGCAAGCCCGCACGGGGGCGCGACCCCGCAGCACACCGAGGCGCTCGTGGCGGCGGCGAGCAAGCCCATGGACGGCGCGCAGAAGAAGTGAGGGCGCGTCCGGCCGAGGGCGCCCCTGCGGCCGCGTCCATCCCGCAACCTTGATGAATGCCCCGCTTCAAGGGGTGACGAGGTGCGGGCACGAAGGCCCTCAGGCGACCGGACCGCCAGCGCGCGATGGCCGCGGTCGGCGTGCCTGTCACCCTCCTCGCCATTTTCCTCACCGCCGCAGTCGTCTATGCGCCGATACGGCACGTGCCAGGGAGCGGCACACTGGTTCTTGAGCAAGGCCAACAAGCGATAACCGAATGGGTCGAGGTCCCCGCGGGCAGCCAAGCGCGATGGGAGTGGAACTCGTACGCCTTCATCAATTTCGGCGTCGAGGCGCGCGGGACGGGGCTGCTCGCCGGCGACGACACGGGTGCCGCCTCCGGCTGCGCTCGAGCGGTGGAGGCGTTCGCGATCCGCATGTGGTGGGGCCACACCGCCTGGACCGATAGCCCCGGAGCGGCCGTCGTGAACTACACGATCACCGTGGGGGCCGGCGACCCCCTGACCTGCCGGACGGCAACGGACGTGCACCGGGCGAGCGGAGTCTTCGGGTTTTCCGGGAGCCTCGACGACCCGCCCCTATTCATGAAGGTGTTACCTTACGCGGCGGGCAATCTGCTTTACGGGGCGCTTGTGGCAGCGAGCCTTTCGCCCTCGCGGGAGGAGCGCAGGCAGAAAAGGCTCGAAGCAGAGCGGCACCTTCAGGCCCGCGAGCGGTGGGTCGCAGAGGAAGTGCGGTTGAGGGAGCTGCAACACAAGTAGAGGCTCTCACTTGTCCGCGCCCGCGACGGCCTTCTTCGCGCGCTTCACGCGCTCCTTGGCCGTCAGCCCGGTTGCCGCTTGGAGGAACTTGTTGCGCGCGCGCACGACTTCTGTCGCGGTCGCGTCGTCGATTTGGGTAGGCTGGTTCGACTCGAAGACGAGTGCCGTGCCCTCGACCCAGGTGCGGACGACGAGGGGCCCCACGGTGGCTTCGACCTTCCCGCCACCGAGGTCCTGGGCGTTTCCGAAGGCGTCCTTGAGCAGCGCGCCGAGCTTTTCGCCTTCGATTTCCTTCGCGTGGCCCCGCTTGACCTCGAACCGCCCGGCTCCCATGTTCTCACCCTAAGGGAGCAACGTATATGCGGAGGGGCCTTCAATCTTGCTTTCGTGGGAGTCGTCGCGTCGCTTTGCCACCTGTGCCAGGCGCCCACGACGGTTTCGTGCCGCGTCTGCGGGAAGGCCGTGTGCCAGAACCACATGGAGCCTGGCGGGATGTGCCACGCCTGCATGCGCAAGTCGCACCGCGAGGGCGAGCGCGACATCCAGAGGCGCCCGCGGGGCGGGTTGCGGTGAAGCGCGCGGGGCGCGCGCCCACCGCGTGGACGGGCGCTTTCGCTTACCCCCCCCCTCCTACTCCAGTAGACGCATGCGTGATGAGGGCGGGCGGGTGGGGATAGAACCCCCTCGCCGGGGCCCCTCGAGGGCGATTTGGCCCTTTACGCTTCCTCTTCTTCACCGGCCTCGGCGACCATCGGCCGGGGCGCGGGTGTCGGCGGCTTCTTCGAGAGCAGTTCGACGGCGTCGGCCTCGGTGAGGGCGAGAGCGTTGCACAGGTAGACGAGCGTCTTGTAGCGGATGTGGTCCATCTCCGCCTTTTCCATCTCCTCGCTCTCGCCCATCTTCTGGAGGTAGTAGCTCGTGGCGAAGTCCGTGAGGTACGACACCGCGTTCTCGGGGTCCTTGGCCGCCGCCTCCTTGTAGGCGTTTTCCGCCGGCAGGAGCTGGCCGATGGAGAGGTTGAACGCCCCGAGGGAGGAGAGGTAGAACCCGGCCTGCTTGGGGTCGAGCTCGGCCGCCTTCCGGTAATCGCGCAGGATGTCGCCGGGGGTGACCTTCTCGACGCCAAGCGCGGACTCCGCGCGCCCGAAGTACGCACGGGCGTTCGCCGGGTCGGTCTCGACGGCCTTCTTGAACTTCGCGTAGGCGCCCTTGAGGTCCATCTCGGCGAGCTTCATCTCGCCCTCTTCTACGAGCTTGTCTGCCGCCGACACGCCTGCACCTGGCAACCAGAAACCCGCGTGGGGCGGATAAAGATTTTCGCAAGGCTCGCGCGGGGGCCGCATTCGACCGAAGGGAGCCGGCACGCTCCCAACCTTCATACCCTTCCACAGATGGTTTGTTCGGTCGCGGAGTACGCCCCAGGCGCCGCCACCCCGAGGAAACCCCATGCGAAAGGCCCGAGTTCTTGCCACCGCCCTGCTGTTGCTACTGCCGACTGCGTTTGCCGCCCTGCCAACCTCGGCCGCGGGAAACGCCGGTGCGACCGGATGGGGGGCCACAGTCCCGGTGTCGGAGGCTCCAATCTTCGGCGCGTACCGGTTTGCGATGGATCCTGAGGGCAATGCCATGGCCCTCTGGAATGTGGTGGAAGGCCAGACTCTCCACCTGCTTGCGCGCTATTCGATTCCCGGGGTTGGATGGCTCCCGTCGATCCAGCTCGACACCAACGCCTCGGGCAACGGCTACCCCCCCGTCCTCGGGATGGACGAGCAGGGAAACGCGATCGCCCTCTGGTACGAACAGGATCCGGCCTCCGGGGCTCTCAATCTAACCACTGCCCGGTTCTGGAAGGGCTGGGGATGGTCGGCCGCCGAAACCCTTGGCCCGGTCGATCCAACGGGGATCTTCTCGACGCTCGCCGTGGGGGCGGGCGGCGAGGCCGTCGCGGTTTGGGGCTCGTCCGATGCGGCCGGCTCTCACTTGCGCGTCGCGACCTTTTCGCCGAACTCTTCTTGGACTCGGGCCCCGGACCTCGAAAGGGGACCGGGGTTTTCCCCAGGCGTGCCCGCGGTCGCCGTCGACCGCAACGGCACGGCCCTCGTCGCCTGGTCCGAGCCTCAGGGTGTCGACCGGAGAGCCTACTACAGTGAGCGGGGGCCGGCGGGGTGGTCGGCAAAGGCGCCGGTCTCGCCCCAATCCGTCGATTCTGCCGTCGACCAAATCATTTTCTTTGCGGAGGGGGAAGCGGCCCTTACTTGGGATGAGTACTCGGCGGGCGTTTGGACGGGCTCGTGGATGGCGACCTATTCGACTGCGGGGGGATGGGGCAATGCAACGCCGCTGCCCTCGGAGGGCGTTAGGGGTCGGATTGTCGCGGACTCTGCAGGCGGTCTGTGGCGGTTGTGGACGGCGGCGGCGGCCGGGCACAACAGCCTCTGGTCGAGCCAATGGGCCAATGGGACCGGGTGGACCGCGCCGGCGCTTCTCGAGCAAAACGACTCGGAGGTTGGGTGGAGTTTCTCCCTTGCCTGCACCGGCCCGAGTTCATGCACGGCGGTATGGGAACAAGATGAGGGACCCGCGACGGCCATCTGGGGCAGCAGCCTGGCCGGCCCACGGGCGTGGGCAGCGCCAACCCTGATCGACTCGGTGAGTCCTCTGAGTGCATTTGCGACGAAGGTTGCCTCGGGTCGCAAGGGGCTTTCGGTCGCGGTTTGGGAGCGGGAAGGGACGAGCGGCCCGACCCTCTGGGCGGCTCGGCTCCTCGAACCCGACACGACGGCGCCCGACCTTGTCGTGACATCGCCGGTCAACGGCACCCTCACGAATGTGTCGCCCGTCGAGGTGGTGGGCCAGACGGACCCCGGCGCCCACGTGTCGGTCGCGGGCCTTCTCGTCGCGCCGAACGAGACCGGGGGATTCCGCTCCTTTGTCCCGCTCACCGCCGGCCTCAATTCGATCGAAGTGCGCGCCTGGGACGATGCCGGCAACGCCGCCACGGTCACGCGGGCCTTGACGTTCACGGACCCCTTGGGGAAACTCCGGGACGACCTGGACGCTGACCGAGAAGCCAGCGCCAACGACACGAAGAGGTTGGAGGACCGACTCAACGGGACGACCGAGCTCCTGGCACGCGCGGAGGCGCGATACGATACCCTCACAACGACACTCGGAAAAACCTCCAAGGAACTCAACGACACGCGCGACGCGTTGAACGCATCCGAGGCCCGGGTGACAGCCCTATCGGACCTGCTGAACTCGACACGCGCAACCGTGCAGTACCGCGAGAGCGACTTCGATTTCTTGCGTGCGCAGGCCAACAACACGAGCACGCAGGCCGCGGATGCCGCGGCGCAAGCCGCTGCGGCAAGTGCCCTACTCGCCGCGCGCGAGGCGGCGATCCGGGAGGCGGCCGCGTCCGCCTCGACGGCATCGATGCTCGCGGTCGGCGGACTCGTTGCCGGGGCGGCGGGCGTTGCAAGCGCTCTCATTGTTGGACGGCGCGGTGGAGGGGGAGGAGGAGGCTCCGGCGGCACCCGGATGTCCGACCGGCCCGCCCAGCAAGCGCAGGGCGCAGGACCGGCCGGCAAGGGCAGGCCCGAACCCCACGGGCCGTCGCCTCCGCCGCACGGCGGCTGAAGCGTCCCGTCCAACGGGAGGGGGCGCGCCCGCTCAAGTCGCGGGCGGCGCGGGCAGGTCGTGGAAGAGCATGAGCACGAGGACCTCCGGCGCGAGCTTCAGAAGCGCCGCGTCGTGCGTGTCGAGGAAGGCGGAGTTCCGCGCCACCTTGCCCCGAGCGATCTCCTTGCCCGCCTTGTGGACGAAGAAGACGGGGGAGTCGGGCCCGCGCTTGATGATGTACGCCTGTTTGCCCGTGTCGACGCGGACAAAGGCGCCGCCGAAGGAGACGAAGACCTTCTCGCGCTCGGCGGTGATGATCTCGCCGCGTTGGTGGTCGTCGTAGTAGCCTGCGAAGGTCTTGATGCCGTGGCGCTCGAGGATCGCGCCGGCGTCCTTTCCGCCGTGCTTTTGGCGCTGGACGAGGAGCTGGACCTTCGAGCCCCCGAGGTGCATCGACCAGTAGGGGTCTTTCTTGATGGGGGTGAGGGTGACTCGGGCCAAGGGGCGCCTCCGGCCGGGGGCAATCCTTTGGGGGCAAATAAGGGCAAGGCCGCGCCGGCAAGGGCAATTCAGTCGCCCGTGGGCTTGACCGTTGCCGCCTCGACCATCAGGACGACCGTGCGCTTGGGCGCGCGTGTCCGGTGGACAACGCCGCGGGGCACCATGTAGCCCTGGCCGGGGCCAAGCGCGACTGTCGAGTCCTCAAGGTCGATGAAAAGTTCCCCCTCCATGACCTGGAAGTACTCGTCCTCCCGGTCGTGCTTGTGGAAGTGGAACTCGCCTTCAAAGACGCCGAGGCGAACCACCGAGTCGTTGACGCGCACGAGCGATTGGTTCCACCACTTTTCGGTGACCTCGCGGCCGAGGCGCGCCGCGTCGACAAGTTCGAGGCCGGTAAACTTCACGTCGGTGTGGATGTCGTAGGTTGTCGCCATGGCTATCTACCCCCTCGCTGGCGAGGCGTCGATATAAGCCGAACGGTGGAGGCTCGCACCTCGAGCGGGCGGTTCATGCCCCAGGCGAACGCCATCGCCGGCCAATCGGCACGCCCTTGGCACGCCTCATTCCATCGAGGACCTTTCGATCGGACAGCGGTTTCGTGGCCGCGGAGCGCTGCAGGGCCTTGAAGAGCGCGACCTCATCGAGGAGGCCCGAGGAGCGCCCAAATTGGAGGAGCGCAATGCGCACCGCCTCGCTGGGGGTTTCGGCCAAGCCCGCCTGAACCATGCGTTCGACAATCTCGGCCTGGACACCGTGCAGCCGCAAGGTACGCGTAGTCATCGAAATGCCATCATTGTGATGCATTCGCGAAGATAAGGCCGTTCCTTGGGGGCCCCGCCGGGCGTCAACTCTCAGGGCAAGAGCGGCCGGTGGCGCAGCCACTCGAGGTCGCTCACGTAGAGCTGCCGGATGTCCTTCAGCCCAAACCGGACCATCGCGAGCCGCTCGAGGCCGTGGCCCCAAGCAAGCACCGGGTCCTTGATCCCCAACGGCTCGGTGACCTCTGGGCGGAAGACGCCCGACCCGCCAAGCTCGAGCCACGTGTCGTTGTACCAAACTTGCACTTCCATCGAAGGCTCGGTGTAGGGGAAGTACGAGGGGCTGAGGCGGACCTTCGGGAATCCAAGGCGCCGGTAGAATTCCGTGAGAGTCCCCTTGAGCATCGAGAGGGAGGCCTCGGGCTCGACGACGATCCCCTCGATCTGGTGGAATTCGGGAAGGTGGGTTGCGTCGACGGCTTCGCGGCGGAAGCAGCGCGACACGCAGAAGACCTTCTGCGGCGAGTGAGGGTTCTTGGCAAGGTGGCGGATCGTCGCGGCGGTCGTGTGGGTGCGAAGGAGCGCCTGCTCGGCAAGCTCGCGGGACCACTTGTAGCCCCAGCCGGTCGAGGGCAGGCCGCCGCCGTCTTCGTGCACGGCCGCCACCTTGCGCGCGACCCCCTCGTCATCGATCGGGATTTTCTTCGGGTTGTCAAGGTAGAAGGTGTCCTGGATGTCGCGCGCGGGGTGGTCTTGGGGGATGAAGAGCGCGTCCATGTTCCAGAACGCCGACTGCACGAAGTCGTCGTCGATCTCCGTGAAGCCCATCTCGAGGAAGATGCGGCGCGATTCGTCGATCATTTCGCGGAGCGGGTGGGGGCGGCCGCCCGTGAGAACGGGGGCAAAGGCATCGGTGTCGTAGGGGCGAAGCTCGACGTCTTTCCATTTGCCCGTCGAGAGGAGTTCGTGGGTGAGTTGGCCGACGGAAGGGCGGCCCGCTTCCAGGCCCGACGCCGCGACCGCCTTGCCAAGAGCCGTGATGATGAGGCGCCTTTCGATGCGGTCGGTGACCCTAACGACGCTCCTGCGGGCGCGGAGCCAATCGACGCCGGCCTTGTCCAAGTCGCCCGCGGGCATCGCCTTGTGCTCGAGCTTGCGCAGGACTTCCTCGTCGGCCGTGGGGATCTCGGCGTCGGCCCGGCCCTTGTCCGTGACCTCGAGGACGGTCTCGGCGGCGACCTTGGAGAACTTGACCCAGCCTTTGCGCTTGAGCCAACCGAGCGCGATCTGCTGCTCCTCTTCCGTAAGGGCGCCTTCCTTTGCAAGCATCGCCGCGGGTGCGGCCCCGCCCTTTGAAAGGAGGAACTTGAGCGCGCGGCGCTCGGGCAAACCGTCTTTCAGGTAGTGGCGCCCTTCGTCGTCGATTGCGAGCATGTCGAAGAGGCGCTCGGAGAGCTTCACGAGGCCCTTGCCCTTGGCCCAGGAGGCCGAGTTCATGACTTCGACAAGCTGGTCGAAACCGCCCTTGACTTGGATATGCTCGACGGAGGCCTCGTCGAGGGGGGCAAGCGCGACGAGGAGCTTGCGCTCGCCGGGCGAGAGCTTCTCGCGGATTTCCTGGATCCTCTCCGGGGGTGGGAGCGTCATGGCCGCCGGCTCGATGGCCGCGTAGTCATTTCAAGGTTGGCGGTCGGGGGCCGCTCAGGCCAATTCAACGCGGGTGGCGTTGATGTGAAGCTCGGCCAGGTTGGACTCCGCGCCGGTGGTGAAGTCGCCGCCCGTGAAGGAGATCGGGAAGCAGTCCACGAGGTTGTAGGTGCGCTCCGTCTGGGTCCGGGTGTCCATGACCTTCACGTGTCGATGTGCCACCTTCCCGTTGGCGTCGCCGTCGAACCACCCCTTGAGGTCGGTTGCGGAACTCTTGAGGCCGTCGATGGCGAGGGACAGGCCGCCCTCCTTGAATTTCCCATTGAGGCGCATCCCGCGGATGAGGTCTTGCTTGGGGCCGGGCATCGTCGAGTTGGCCCAGTCGGTCTGGCACTCGACCGACGTCGAGAAGCGCGAGGCGTTCTTGCCGCTCGCAGAGGCGACGCGGCCTTGGAAGGTGAGGAGCGTCGCGAAGTACCAGGGGCTGCCCGACCCGCCCCCGGTGCCGCCGGAATGCCCCGTGACGTTCGTGGAGACATTGAACGCGACTCCGTTGCTGGTCTGGCTCCCGGTTTCGACGGTGACTTCGCCGGTGCCGGAGGGTGCGGCCGGCGGGACGATCGTGAAACCGACAGCGATGCTGCCGATGAGAGGGATGTTCTGCAGGGCGAAATTGAAAAGGGAAACGGAAGGCGTCGTGCCGAAGTACGGGACGCTGCCGTTGTCGAATCCCGTGCCCCCGATCCCCAAGGGCATGAAGGAAGGGCCGCTCGATGGGAGCATCAAGAACATGCGCGAGGGCGCGGGGCATGCCTTGCGCTGGCCGTCCGTCCGGTTGACCGAGATGACCGAGAGCCCGAAGGCCTCCGCGTCGATCGTGGCGATGAGGACCTGGTCCTTGAACCAATGGACGGCGAAGGCCGCGATGGAGGTGTTCGTCGAGACGGAGGCAGGAGACGCGTTCGTGCCAACCGTCTTGACGTAGGCCTGGAGTTCCGCCTGGGCGCCCTGCCCCTGGTCGTCGTAGTACTTGGTCAGGGGCTTGCGCAAATCCTTCATTGGGCCGCGGAGGTTGAGCTCGCCCACGAAGGTGTGGCCCGGTGAGAAGGTGTGGAACTGGTCAGCGCCGACGGTCGTCTCGGTCGTTTCGATGTTGAGTTCGCCTCCCGAGCAGGTCTCCCATGAGTTGTCCACATCCGTGCCGGCCTTGGCGCCCGCGACTTCGATGTTCATGCCGGTGAGGTGGACCTCCTCGTCGGGCAGGTTGGAGCTGGAGGTGCTTGCCGAGCCGGTTGCGGCCATGGCCCCGCTGCTCGTGGAACTATTGACCTTGAAAAACACCAAGGCCGGAATCTCCCCCAGGGAGTCGGCATCATAGGCTTCGAGCAAGTCGAGCGAGTCGGGCGACGCGCCGAACCGGTCGAGGGTGCCCGGGTCGCGCTTCTCGAAGAGCCGCTTGACAGCGCGGAACATCTCGTTCTGGGAGGCCTGGTCCTTGAAGGCGTCGGCACCCGCGTCCTTGTCGCCGCTGTCGTTGTCGCCGTCGTCCTTGTCGCCCTGGTTCTTCTCCGAAGACAGCCCGCCTCCCGCAAGGGCGCCGAGCGGGAGGAAGGAAGCGCAAAGACATGCAACCAACAGAAGTGCAAGGAAGGTCCGCTGGGTCGTTGTCATGGGTAAAGCCATCCAGCCCAACTGGGCCGGCGGCGATCGGCGAGGCGAGCCTATGAACCCAGCGGTGAGCGGGCGTCGTTTTCAAGAGGCGCGATTGACCGGAGCTCACGGGCGGGGCGAAGGAGGTTCGGCCGGGGGCGCGGGCGAGCGCCCCTTCCAGGGCTCCGTGACCATTGCAAAGCTCGCCACAATCAGCGCAAAGGCGATCAGCATCCGCGGCTCGACCGGGTCATGGAGCACGAGCACGCCCGCGACGGTCGCGGAGATCGGCGTGAGCGTCGAGACCACAGTCGTGCGGATCGCGCCCAAGCGCTGGACGAGGAAAAAGAAGAGGAAGTACCCGAAACCGGACGACAAAAGCGCGAGGTAGAGGAGCGAGCCGGTGCCCGAGGGCGTCCAGTTCATGCGCCCGCCGCCTTCGATTGAGAAGGCCGTGATGTGGAGGAGGACCGCGCCGACGAGCATCTGCCACGCCGTCAGGGTCACCGGCTTCATCTGGTGGTCGATCCGGCGGGAGACGACGGTGCCAAGGGCCCAGCATGCAACGGCGCCGGCAACGGCGAACTCGCCGAGGCCTTGAAGGTCGAAGGGTTGGCCGGGCTTGAGCAGCTGGAGGAGGACAATCCCACCCAGGCCGACGCCAAGGCCGACGATGCCGAGCGCCCTCAGCCGCTCGTCCTTGAGGAGGACGCGGGAAAAGACCGTCGCAAGGATCGGGTTGAGGCCGACGATGACGGACGCGACCGCCTCGAACGTGTGTCCCTGGCCCCAATAGAGGAGCGCGTGGTAGCCGAGGATGTTGAGCACGCTGGTTGCGAGAACCGCGGTCCATTGGCTCCGCCCGCGCGGGAGGGCCTCCCGGCGCACCCACACGAAGGCGACAGCCAGGAGGGCGGGGCCCGCGATGTCGAACCGGAGAGCGGCGAAGAGGAAGGGTGAGAAGTTGTCGAGGCCGAGAGTGATGAAGAGGAAGGCCGTGCCCCAGATCACGCTGAGGAGGACGAGGAGCGCGAGGTTCGCGGTCGTCTTTTGCATCGCGCGCGGATGGGGGGCGCGCTATTTGGGGATTCGCGGCGCGGCCGCGCAGCTATGGCACGAGCCTGTACCTGTCCCTCGCGAACAGCACCGCCTCGCGGATATTCGGCAAATCGAGCATCGACTGGACAAACCTCTCGACGCCGAACCCGAACCCCCCGTGCGGCGGGATGCCGTACCTGAACCCCTTGAGGTAGAACTCGAATTGCTTGGGGTCGAGGTTGTTCTCCTTCATTTGCGCAAGGAGCCGATCGATCCGGTGCTCGCGCTGCCCGCCGCTCGTGAGTTCCTGTCCCTTGAACTCGAGGTCGAAGTAGCCCGTGAGCTCGGGGTGCGCCTCCTGGCGCTTCGCGTAGAAGGTCGCGCGCTTGATCGCCGTCGGGAACTCCGTGAGGAAGTAGAGTTCCGCGCCGCCGTGCTTCTCGGCGACCATCTTGGCGACCGCCTTCTCCTCTTCCGTGCCGTACTCGACGTCCATCGACGCGTGGGTCCCCTTCGCCTTCAGCCACTCGACGGCCTCCGCGTAGCGCACACGCGGGAAGGGCAGCGCCGGGACGCGGACAGTCTTGCCAAGCCTTGCAAGTTCGTCCGCGCAGTCGCGGGCGACCGCCTCGAGGGACGCGTGGACAATGCCCTCGAGCATCCGCATCACATCTTCGCTCGATTCGATGAAGGACATCTCGATGTCGAGGCTTATGAACTCCGAGAGGTGGCGCACCGTGTCGGAGGCCTCGGCGCGGAACGCCGGCGCAATCTCGAAGACGCGCTCGAACCCCGCGGCCATCATCATCTGCTTGTAGAGTTGGGGCGACTGGGCGAGGTACCCTTCGCGGTCGAAGTAGTCGATGCGGAAGAGCGTCGCGCCGCCCTCCGCGCCCGCGCCCACGATTTTGGGCGTCTGGATCTCGAAGAAGTGATTGCGGAAGAGGTACTGGCGGATCGCGTCGGTCGCGACCTGTCGGACCTTGAAGATCGCGCGGACCTCGGGCTTCCTGAGGTCCATAAAGCGGTTGTCGAGGCGGGTCCCGAGCCCCGCGTCGACTTTGTCGATGACTCCGAGCGGCAGCGGGGACTCGGCGAGGGTTAGGAGGACAGCGCCCTTAGGGATGATTTCGAAACCGCCGGCCTTCTCGCGGGACTTCTGGACCGTGCCTTCGATGGCGGCGACGGACTCGCGCGGCGCCTCAAGCAGCGCGGCGGTGACTTCGGGAGGGACCCTCTTCTTGGGGATCGTCACCTGCATCGAACCAGAGGCGTCGCGAAGGCGCACGAAGGCAATGCCGCCTTTGTCGTTCTGGTTCTCGATCCAGCCGGCGACTGTGACATCCTTCCCCTCGTCGCCTTCGGCGATCGAGGCGAGGCGGCGTCGGTGCTCAAGGGAAACCACGGGAGCGCCTCTGAGGTTGCCTGGCAAGAGGCCTTGGAGCTGATAAAGGGGACGACACTCGCTACTTGGCCGCGGCCTTCGCCTTGGCCTTGGGCGCCTTCGCGGGCTTGTCTTCCTTCGTGGGCTTCTCTTCCTTCGCGGGCTTGTCTTCCTTCGCGGGCTTGTCTTCCTTCGCGGGCTTGTCTTCCTTCGCGGGCTTCGCCTCGGCCGGCTCGTGGGCGTGATCGTGGCCCGCGTGCGGCTCGGCCTTCGGCTCTTCTGCCGGGGCTTCCTCGGCCTTGGCCTCGCCGCCCTCGGCGGGCACCTCGTCCTCCGCCTGCTTCTTCACGTACTCTTCGACGAAGGCGATTGTGTCGAGCCCCGCGTGCTCGCGGCAGTCAAGCACGACACGCAGCTTCTGCGTGGCCCAGGACTGGTCGAACTTGCACACGTCGGGGACTTTGATCGTGGCGCTCTTGCCTGAGACCTCGACCCGGAACTCCTCGCTGCGCCCGTAGTGGAGGTCCAGCACGGCGGCCACCTTCTCCTCGGGCTTTTCGGCCGCGCCTTGTACCGTGTACTCGTACTTCAGCGACTTGCCCGCCAGTTTGTGGTTGTAGTCGATCCGGACGCGCCCGCCGAAGATGCCGCTTACGAAGCCCGACCGGTTCTTCCGGTTGATCGTCGCGCCGACCTCTGGCTCGATCCCAAGGCGCAGGAGTTCGCGGACCGAGACGGTCTCAACAAGCAGGGGGTTGTGGGCGCCGTAGGCATCCTTCGCCTCGAGGGTGACTTCGCGCTTCTCGCCGACCTTCGCGTGGAGGAGGTCGAGTTCGAGGCCCGTGGGCAGGTCGCCCGCGCCCGAGCCGATAATGAACACGCGGGGGCTGTACGAGTGGCCCTCGTGCCAGAGCTCCTTGTCCTTGGCCCGGGCCTCGTCGGTCGTCTCGAAGAGCTCGCCAGAGGCGGCGTAGTAGCAGTTGAAGTCGAGACGGATGATGTCACCTTTCTTCATAAGGGGGGCTCCTATTTTCGTTGGCCAGTAGGCTGAAGGGATTTCGGGCATACGGGTTCCCCTTTATGAACGTAACCGGGGCGAGATTCAGCGCACGTTGGGGTGTATGGCTTGGGGCGAAAGCGTGGCAAAATGCCAAGCGAGTAGCCGGGCATCAACCCCGGCGGCTCGAACCGCTCGAATGACCGGGACACTACGCTCAAATACACCGCTCACTAGCAGGTGTACTGATGGCAACCCACACGGAAATGCCGCTGCAGAGCACGCGAACACGACAGGCACCCTCGCCAGCGATTTTGGGCAAGGCTGACGGAATTTTCATCGGCCTGGTCCTTCTCTTGGTGGGGGCAATTTGGTTCCTCAACAGCGCGGAGATCATCAACCTCGGCCCGAAGTTCGGGGAGCTTGTGCTGCCGCTGCTCGTGCTGTTCGCCGGGCTCTACCTCGTCGTCGTGAAGGCCATCCGTGGCTAGGGGAGGCCATCACGCGGCCGGCACGGCCGCGGGGGGCGCGCCCGGGAGGGCCGGGCGCCCGGCAAGAACCCGCTCGTAGACCTCCACGACGCGGTCGGCGACCTTGGCCCAAGTGAATTCTCTGAGCACGCGGGCCCGGCCATTGCGCGCCAGGCGAGCACGCGTGAGTGGCGCGGAGAGCAGCGCGTCGATTCGACCGGCGAAGCTCCGGGGGTCAAGGGGGTCGGCAAGGTACCCCTCGATGCCCTCGCTCACGACCTCGCGGACGCCGGGGATGTCAGAGGCGACGACTGGGAGCCCCGATGCCATCGCTTCGAGCGCGACGATGCCAAATGCCTCGAGGCGCGACACGGAAGGCATCGCGAAGACGTCGCAGGCCCGGTAGTACTCCGGGAGTTCCTCGAGGGGCGCGCGTCCGACGAAGTGGATCCGTGAGCCGGAGGGCGACGCCTTCGCGCGGGTTTCGAGGGCCGTGCGCAAGGCGCCCTCGCCGACGATGATGAGCTCCGCCGGCGGCCTGAGGAAGGCCATCGCGTCGATGAGCTGCTCGATTCCCTTGTGCTCGACGAGCCGGCCGACGCACAGGATGCGGAATCCCGAGATCCCCGGGAGCTTCTCGTACACGCCGGGCGCGGCGTCGCCCGGGCTGAAGAACTCCGGGTCCACGGCATTCGGGATTACCGTGGGCGTGTAGTTCCAGATTTCCCGCGAGGTCGACGCGTAGGAGGCCGTCGTCGAGATGAGCTCGTCCGTGCGCCGCAGGGTGCCGCGGCCGAAGGTCAGGCGGAAGAGCCCCACGATGGGGGCCCCGAGCGGGTGCAGGATCTCGGGGTCGCAGTGGAAAGTGAGGACGTGGGGGATGCGGAGGCGGCGGCACGAGCGCGACGCGCGCCAGGCGGCAAGGGGGGGCGGGGTGTGAGAGTGCACGAGGTCGAAGCCGCCGTGCGCGATCGCGTCGGGCAGCGCCGGCATCGAGGGCGTTTTGAACCACGTGGAGCGGGACGGCACGCGCACGATGTCGAAGCCGGCGAGTTTCGCGCGCGCCCCGGCACCTTCGGTGTCCGCCGCAAAGACGGTGACCTCGTGGCCGCGGCGGACGAGCTCCCGCGACAGCTCGCGCACGTGGGTTTCGACGCCGCCGACGTGGGGCTCGAAGTAGGAGGTTACCTGAGCGATGCGCAAACGCGGGGCCCCATCGCTTGATGCGGGCGCCCTCACATGACCCTTGCGCCGGCCTCGATCGACCCGGAGGCGCGCCCGCCTGGGCCGATGAAGGCGCCAGGCCCCACGAAGGTCCCGACGTCGATCGAGGCGTTGATCCCCGTCTTCACGCCGTCGCCGAGGACCGCGCCGAGCTTGCGAAGGCCCGTGGGCACGCGCACGCCCCCGACATTGGCGAAGATCTCGCGCTCGTCGAGCCGGAGGTTCGCGACGACCGTGCCAGCCCCGAGGTTCACCTGCGAGCCGAGCACACTGTCCCCGACATAGTTGAGGTGCGGCGCATTGGAATGGGCAAAGAAGATCGAGTTCTTGACCTCGGTGGAGGCGCCGATGTGACAGGACGCGCCGATGTGCGTCGCGCCCCGGATGTAGCAGTGGGGGCCCACGCGCGAGTCGGGGCCGATGAACACAGGGCCCTCGATGTACGCCCCGCTCTTCACGAGCGCTCCCTTCGAGACGACAACGGCCCCCTTGAGGACGACATTCGGCTCGATTTCGCCCCGGTGCTCCGGGCGCCAATCGGCCATGAGGCGCTCTTGGGCGACGAGGAGGTCCCAGGGCCGTCCGACCTCGGTCCACGGGCGCTTGGCAGGAAGAGCGAATGCCTGGCCCGCGTGGACGAGCGCCTCGACCGCGGAGGTGAGCTCGAACTCGCCCCTCGGGCTTCGCTTCAGGCGCTCGAGAGCGGCGGCGAGCTCCGGCCCGGCTTTGTACACGCCCGCGTTCACGTGCCGGGTCGCGGGGCGCTCGGGCTTTTCGGTGAGCGCGCGCACCTTGTGCGGCCCGTCGCCCTCGCCCTCGAATTCGACGACGCCGTAGCGCGAGGCGTCGGCGACCTCGGCGGTGAGCATGGTGACGGCGGCACCTTTCGCGTCGCTTGTGCGCAGCGCGGCGATGTCCCCGGAGGAGGCGAGGACATCCCCGTTCACGATGAGCACCTCCTTGTCCAGCAACGAAGCGGCCGCGCGCACGGCGTCGCCCGTGCCGAGGGGGCGCTCTTGCTTCACGATCTCAAAGGGCCCGAGCGAGGAGCGCTCCAGGTGGGCGACGAGCGCCTCGGACTGGGCGCCCACGACGACGGCAAGCGAAGAGGCGCCGCCGTCACGGACGGACTGCACGACGTGGTCGATGAGCGGCGCGCCGGCAAGCTCACAGAGCGCCTTGGGGCGCGTCGCCGTGAGCGGCGCCATCCGTTTGCCCTCGCCGGCCGTGAGGATGATCGCGCGCAATGCCGTCGCCGCCTAGGGCCAGGGCATGGTGTCAAAAATAGGTCAAGGTATGGGCGGACTGGCCAGGCACGCCCACCCGCGCTCGGCGCACCAAAGGACCTTGCGCAGCCAGCAGTTAATTTCTGTTTCCAAGATAAAAATAGCACCTCTATAAAGGGCTTTCTGCCGCCAGCCAGTCGAAGTAACGAGAGGTAGCCAGGCGCACTGCAAACGCACATATAGGAGTAATTTCGATCACAGCCTACCCGTGCAAGCGGGGGAAAAAGGCCGAGGGAAAACCATGGCTATGCAAGAGATTTCGGTGGACAAGGCGAAGAACATCGCCGGGAAGAAGGGGCTAAAGCCGGGGAAGGTCAAGGGAACGAACGGGGTCCAGTTTACGAAAGGGGACAACCCGCGTCTCCAGACGATCGACTGGGACGAGTTCAGCAAGACGCTGAACGACCACAAGCTCGCCGTCTACGAGTCGGGCGGCTGGATGAAGATCATGAAGCGCGGCAAGAAGTAGGCCGCGCGGCGCGCCTCGCGCTTTGCGGCCGCCCTTGGGGGAGGCGGCCGCCTCCTTTTTCCCCCCATTTTTCTCAACCCGTCGAGCGCGCGCGCTCGAAAGGGAGAGTGCGGGCGACAGGATTCGAACCTGCGAAGTCCTTCGACAACGGACCCTGAATCCGTCCCCTTAGGCCACTCGGGTACGCCCGCTTTGAGGGAGCCCTCAGACTTGCAGGCAGAGAAAAACGTTCCGAGGGGCGGCGGGGATCAGGTGCGCGGGGCCTTCGGGGCGTCGGCGACGGTGTTGTGGCCCCCCTCGCTCATGGCATCGGGGACGAAGCGCGTTTGCTCCGCCTCGCGGATCGCGCCAATCTCCTCCTTGAAGGAAAACCACATCCAGGCCGAGATCCCGACCATCACGAGGAGCAGCGTGGGGTAGAACCAGTCGACCCCAAGCTCGGGCATCCCTTGGAAGTTCATCCCGTACCAGCTCGCCACGGCCGTCACGGGCAGGAACACGGTCGCCACGAGGGTGAGCCTCTCGATCACCGCGTTCGTGCGCAGGGAAATCTCATTGATCTTGAGCGAGACCATCGAGCGGTAGGCCTCTGAGGCAGCCGCGACAAGCTCGCGGTTCGTGTCGACCTGGTCATACACGCGGGCCAGGCGGTCGTAGTCGTCGCGGAAGTGGATCGCGGCGGCGCGGGAGACCACGGCACTGTCGCGCCTTGCAAGCTCGTTCAGCACGTCGCGCTGGGGGCCGATCGACTTCTTCATCATGAGCAGCGCGCGGCGCGTGCGCAGGGTCCAGTCGACGATCCCCTCGAGCTGGCCGGCGGCAATCCGGCGCTCCATCTCCTCGACGTCGTCGTCGAAGATGGAGACCATCTGGTAGGTGAGGTCGTTCAGGCGGTCGAAGAGGATGTGGGCGACGAGCGCGGGCCCCCTCGATAGGACTGCGTCTGAGCGCTGGGCTTCCTTGAACACCTTGTCGATGACCGAGACCGGGTCGACGTGGACGGTCACGATGTAGGACTTGCCAAGGAAGATGTCGAGCTCGCGGCGCGTGATTTCGCCGGAGGCCTCGTCGTAACCGAGCGCATGGATCACGAGGAACGCGTAGTCCGCGAAGCTGTCGAGCTTGGGGAGGAGTGAGAAGGACATCGTGTCCTCGAGCGAGATGTCGTCGAAGCCGAAGGCGTCCTTGAGGGCCTTGGCGGTCTTGCGCTTCGGGTCCTCGACGTCGACCCAGAGGACGGCGCCCGGCTTCTCGGCGGCGGCCTTCCACGCGCTCGGGTCAATCCCTTCGGTGACTTTCCCTTCGTGGAGCAGGAGGCTTCGGATCATCGCGCGAGAAAAACGGGCGGCAGGCAGATGAGGGTTTGCCAGATTTGGGACGAGCAGGTGAGGTGAAAATCGCACTTTGCCATGGTGCAAATCCGTGCGGCAGACCCCCTAGCCTTTATCTGCCCCGCATTGGCTGGCCGCGCCAGGGAAAGCATGGCGACAGGCCACCGCGTATTCATCGCCGGGGCGCACACGTACCTCGGCTCGCGCGTGGCGGCCGTGTGCCAGGAGCGCGACTTCGACGTCATCGCGCTCGCGCACGAGAACCAGGAGACCTACCCGCTGGAGGCGATCGGGGTCGAGATCGTGCGGGGCTCGATCCTCGAGCCGGAGGGCTGGAAGAACGTGCTCAAGCGTTGCGACTGGGCGCTCAACCTGCACCGCCACTTCGACTTCAGGGGGCGCGTGGCAAAACCGCGGGGCGCTTTCGAGCGCGCGTGGCTGCGGTTTGGCGATAGGCTGCACGGGGCGCGGACGAAAGAGAGGATCGCGGTCGAGAAGCGCCTGCGCGCGATCAACGTGGACGGCGCGGTGAACTTCATCGACACGTGTGTCGCAATGGATGTGCCGAAGGTGCTCACGCTCTCGTCGGTCTTCGCGATCGGGGACCAGCGCGGGCAGCTTGCCGACGAGACCTTCGAGCACCGACGAGCGTTCCGGAGCTTTTACGAGAAGACGATGTACGACGCGCTCTTCCACACGAGGCGTCGGATCGACGAAGGCGCGCAGATCGCCTGCGTGCTGCCGGGGCCCACGCTGGGGCCCCGCGCGGAGGGGCCGATCCCGACTCTCGTGGAGGACTATGTGGCGGGCCGCCTGCCCTTCGCCTTCACCGGGCCTTCGCAGATGACCTTCACCTACATTGACGACCTCGTGCGCGGGATCTTCCAGATCATGGACAAGCGCGCGCCCGTGGGGCTCTACATTTTCGGCAACGAGCCGATCTCGTGGGAGGCCTTTTTCAAGGCGCTTGAAAAGGTCGCAGGGGTCTCACCCAAAGACGGCTGGGTGAAGGAGTCCTCGCTCGAATCGAGGGCCGACACCGCGGCGATGCGGGGCCGCGCGCCGCCGCTGCCGCGCGAGCTCCTGCCATACCTGCAGGACTGCCAGTTCCGGTTCTCGAGCAAGAAGGCCCAGCGTGACATCGGCTGGGACTTCACAACGATGGAGATCTGGATGGCCGAAATGGTCGAGGAAATCCGGCAGGCGGCGCAGGGGCCGGCCACGCAGGCGGCGATCGAGACATTCAGGCGGTCGGCGCTGCCGGCGGGGTACTAAGGGGCTCGGGGACGGCCGGGAAAAGCTTCAGCCGCTCGCGGTACCCCCGCACGCGCTCGACAAAGGATGAGAGGGCAGCCCCTTCGTCGGCGGGGGCCTCGAGTTCCTCGTAGAAAGTGCGGATGAATTCGCGGTCGAAGGTCAGCACTTCGGCGACGGACATGGACGGGTACCGCGAGCGCGTGGCGATGTCCCAGACGAAGCGCGCCCAGATGCGGTAGGCCTCGGCATAGGGCTCCATGCCGGCGCCGGTCGACATCTCGTGGAGGGTGCGGACCATCGGCAGGGGCGAATCAAGGGTCTTGGGGGGCGGGCACGGGTTCGCGCGGACGGAGAAGCGCATGAGGGGAGACCGCCAGCCCGGCTCGTTGAGGTCGGTGAGCACGC
>JBGPNV010000006.1:0-28438 GCA_041487695.1 Thermoplasmata archaeon
CTCGACGCGCGTGCCCTTGACCAAGAGGTCGAGGATATTCTGGCTCCCCGACTCGACGCCGAAGTAGACCTTCTCGCCGCCGGCCTCCCGGAGGCGCAGGAGCAGGTCGTCCTTCACCACGTCCGTCCGTGACAGGCAGTCGAACCGGATCCCCATCGCCTCGCCCTCGAGCGCCACGCACAGGTCGCGCAGCCATTTGGCGTTCATTGGCAGGATGTCGTCGGCGAAGCGGATGTGGTTGACCCCGTAGCGGTTTTTGAGTTCGCGAAGCTCGGCAAGGACATTGGGGATCGACCGCTGCCGGAAGGTCCTTCCGAAGATCGGCTTGCAGCACCACGAGCAATTAAACGGGCAGCCCCTCGAGGTGATGACGCAAGCGGAGGCAAACCCCATGCGCGCCTGCCAGGCCTTCGCATAGGCGCCCATGTCCACGGCGTCCCAGGCGGGGAAAGGGATTTCGTCCAAGTCTTCGAGGAGCGGGCGTTCGTGCGTGCGGCGCACGGCGCCGTCGGCGCCACTCCATGCCACGCCGAGCACCCCGTCCAGGCTCGCGGGCGTCCCGTCGTAGCGCTCCATGAACTCGAGCAGAGTGGCCTCTCCCTCGCCGAGGACGACAGCGGTGGCACCCGCCTCCAGGTACCGTTCGGGGCGGATCGTCCCGTCGGGCCCCCCGATAATCACGGGGATTCCCGCGTCGCGCAGGAGCCGGATGAGCCGGCACGTGGTCGAGGTCGTGATCACCTTCGTGTGGATCCCGACGAAGCGCGGGCGCTTGGCCGCCACCGCGGCTTTGAGTTCCTGCAGGGCGCGCTCGGGGGTCTGCCGGAACACGCACTCAAAAATCTCGACGCCAAACCCGCGCTTGCGCAACCACGCGGTGAGGTAAAGGGGGCCTAGGGCCGGGTAGAGTTCAAGGTGCTTGCGCCCGGTCGAATCGATGTCGAGGATGTACGGGTCGACAAGGAGGAGGTCAAGGGCCATGGGGTTCACCTCGCCGCAAGGGCCTCTTCGGGCACTTCGCGCTCCCTGCCGGGCAGGTCGTAGACGGAGTAGGGTCTCTTCACCAAGTTCACAAACCTTTCGCGTGCGCGAGCCTGTGGCCGCCCATTGCGCAGGAGCGAAACCGCCCGGTGGAGCCCGAGGACGATCGGCCGAGCCAGCGCTTCCGTGAGCGCGAGGGCCCCGGGGTGCGCCGCGAGGTAGGCAAAGAAGGACCGACCGGGGCGGCGTGCGCGTGCGACCCCGAGGGCCGCCGGCGCGTCGCCGCCCAAGTACCCGGCTTCGAAGGCCTGGGGGAAGTGGCCGGAGACCCAGGGGTTCTGCGCGAGCACGTGCTCCCAATACCCCGTCCCAAGCAGCGGGCGGTGCATGAGGAGTTCAAAGGCGAGCCACTTGTCCTGCCGGACGAACGGGCGGACTTGTGCCTCTTCCCAAACGACATTGATGCAGATGATCTTGGGAAAGAGGGGCAGGGCCCCCATCTCGTCGGAGGGCTTTGCGCGGTTCCGGAGCGAGGTGACAAGCCCGAGGGCAAGGGCCCATAGGTAGACCGTGTACTTCGCGCCGTCCCGCACGACGAGGTTGAGGTCGATGTCGTCGCGTGGGTCGAACCCCCCCGACGCCATTGACCCCGTGAGGGAAACGGAGCGGACGAGGGGGCAGGTGGCGACGAGCCGGCCGGCGAAGTCCTCGGCAAGCGCGCGGGCCTGGGCTTCGTGCCGACGGTGGCTCTCGCGCCTTGCAATCATCGAAGGGACAAGCGGCGCCCGGTCCGCCTTGACGACGTGGCCCTCGACGACAGCGGCGTCCTCAAGGCGGGCGACCGCCGCGCCAACCTCCTCCGGGGGGGCGGGCCCACCATACAAGAGGCGCCCGAACTCCTCGAGCGGGATGCCGTAACCCCGCCGGTCCGTGAGCTCGAGCATCGCGCGCACGCGGGCCTCGAGGGCGAGGCCCCCATCGTCTTGCAGATCGAGGACTGCGGCGGGCGCGCGCATGCGATGGCGCAAGGACGGAAAGCGACGCTACATAAACATTCGTTTGAAACCCGGCCAAACGAACGTTTTCACCGATCGAGGCCCCGGGTTTTCAGATGCGCCCCGTCGTGCGCAGCCGCTCGTGAACCTGGTCGCAGATCTCCTTGATGCCGGGCAGCCGGTTTTCCATCATCAAAGTGTACGTGATCTCCCCGTCGATGGCAATGTCGAATTTGCCCTCGTGGGAGGGGATGATCTTGATGAAGCTAATTTGCTTCCCGAACTGCGCAAGTAGTGCGTCGGTGATCTTGACCGCGTGGGCGTTGTGCTCGGGGGTGACCTCGTACTCGATCTCGATGTCCACCATGGGATCGCCTTGGGGACGAGCGCGGGCGGGGATGAATGTTTGGGGGCGCCTGCCGGCCCTCGCGCGCGCATGCGCGCGCGTTGAAGCGGTGGGGGGCGTGAGGCACGGCCCGGCGCCCGCCTCGCATGGGTGCGCGCGAGGGCGCGCGCAATTCATGGTTAAGCGTTCCTCAACCGTCTGGACGCGGGCCTGACGCATAACGCATCGCGTCCCGCAGAACGTTGAAATAGGAATCCCCTCGTAGGCCGTTTTGTCTCCGCCCGTCAAAAGGCGGGGGTAAGGGATGCAAAAAATGACCGGACTACACGCCATCAGCGTTGAGCAAGCACGAGAAATCGCCAGCAAGAAGGGACTCAAGCCAGCCCGCGTCCGCGGGACGGAAAAGGTCCAGTTCACGAAGGGCCGCAACAAGAACGTCGAGGCCGTTGACTGGACGGTGTTCGAGTCGCTCCTCTCGAAAAGGCACCTCGGTGTTTACGAGGCCGGCGGCTTCATGAAGATCATGAAGTCGGCGTAGAGCCAAACGCTCGCCTTCTGCGGAGAGGGCCCCGCCCCTCGCCGCGCGAAGACCCCCCGCGCGCGGGGGCCCGCCCCCGCGCGCTTTCCTCTTTCCCTTTCCCCTCCGATCTTCCCGCGGACCCCCGCGGGGTTTTTCCCTCTTGGAAAGCCCCGAACCTGTGAAATAGCCCGCCGCCCTCCCTTCGCCGATGGTGCGCGGCCGCACGGCGCTTGGAAGCGTCGGCCTGGCCCTTGCGGTCTCCATCCTTTGCGCCGCCTCGTTGGCGCCCCCAGCCGCCGCCGCGCCCGCGCCTGCCGCCTCGCCGTACCTTCTCGGCCTCGACTTCCCTGTGGCGATGGCCTTCGCCCCGGACGGGCGCCTCTTCTTCAACGAGAAGTACACGGGCCAGATCCGGATCATCGACACGGCGGGGCCATCGCCCGCGCTGCTTCCGCAGCCCTTCGACGTCGTAGGGGCCCTCAACACGACGAGCGAGATGGGGCTCCTCGGGATTGCGCTCGACCCCGACTGGCAGTCGGCCCCATGGGTCTACGTTTACCATACGTTCGATAACGGGACGGTTCTCGAGAACCAAATCACGCGCTACTGGGCGGCGGCCAATGTCTCGACAGTCAACGAGACGGTGTTCCGCGGAATCCCCGCGTGGGACTACCACAACGGCGGGATCCTCCAGTTTGGGCCTGACGGCAAGCTCTGGGTCACCACGGGGGATTCGAACAACGGGGCCAAGTCGCCGGACATCACCTACCTTGGCGGCAAGGTCTTGCGGATCAACCGGGACGGCAGCATCCCCTCGGACAACCCCTACCCCGGCTCCGCCGTGTACTCGACGGGACACCGCAATGTGTTCGGCCTCACGTTCAACCCCCGCACGGGGGCCCCTTACATCACGGAGAACGGGGAGCTCACGAATGATGAGGTGAACTTCATCCGGCCCGGGAGAAACTACGGCTGGCCCTGGGACTCGGGGTTTGCCAACAATTCCTCCTCCCTCGACCCGATCTGGGCGATCACGCCCACGATTGCCCCGACAGGCATCGTGAGCGACACCTCGCGCCACCTTTACGACAATGAGACGGACCTGCTCTTTGGCGACTGGAACACGGCGAGCCTGCGCCGGCTCACGATCGCTCCGCCCGGTTACGACGCCGTCGTTTCCGAGGAGCTCGTCTTCACGCGCGCCGTCTCGCACATCCTCGACCTCGATTTCGGCCCGGGCGGCCTGCTTTACCTCTCGACGCCGGAGGGCATCTACACAACGGACCTCCATACGGTGGGGAACCAGCTGCCGGTCCCGTCGCTTGGCGTGAACCGAACGGTGCAGTTCGTCGGCCGCCCGATCTCCTTTAGCGACAACGGGTCCTACGACCCGGAGGCCGGGGGGATCTTCTCCCACGAATGGCAATTCGGCGATGGCACGAATGCCTCCGGGACCTTCGTGCCGCACGCGTTTACGGCAGCGGGCACGTACACGGTGACGCTCACGGTCGCCGACGAGCTTGGCGCAAGGAACTCGACCACGCGCACGGTCCGCATCGTCGACCTGGCTGACAACCAACCCCCGGTGGCCTCGATCTTCGCTTCGCGGCTTGTCCAGTTCGAAAACCGGCCCTTCGGCTTTGGCGGCGGCAATTCGACCGACCCCGAGGAGGGCGGGATCCGGTCCTTCGCATGGGACTTTGCCGACGGGACGAACGAGACCGGCTCGTATGTCGTCCACAACTTCACGACGCGCGGAAGGTACACGGTGCGCCTGACGGTCACGGACGAATTCGGCGTGCAGGGGAGCAGCTCCGTGGCTGTCCGGGTCCTTTCGGCCTCGGAGAACACGCCGCCCGTCGCCATCGCTTCGGCAAGCTCGCTCCGAGGGTGGGTCGGCCGGACCTTGAACTTCACCAGCACGGACTCCTCCGATGCCGAGGGCGGCATCGTGGCCCGCCTTTG
The DNA here is from genome assembly GCA_041487695.1 of Thermoplasmata archaeon. Classification (GTDB taxonomy): domain Archaea; phylum Thermoplasmatota; class DTKX01; order DTKX01; family DATEUP01; genus DATEUP01. The sequence goes on from JBGPNV010000006.1 coordinate 4,808, forward strand.
GCAATTCGGCGACGGGGCGACCTCGGCCCTTGGGTACGCGCCCCATGCCTTTGGAGCGGCCGGGGCCTTCCTTGTCGTGCTCACGGTTTGGGACGAGCTCAACGCGTCGGCGAACGTGACTCTCCAGGTGGCGGTCCTCGACCCGGCCGGAAACCTGCCCCCCGCCGCCGTGATCACCCGGCCTTCCGGGGTTGCCAAGGTTGGCGTCCCCCTCTTTTTCTCGGGCGAGGGATCCTCCGACGCCGAGGGCGGGATCTACAGCCACGAGTGGTTTTTTGGGGATGGGACCTGGGCGCTTGGGGCCGCCGCCTACCACACCTTCGGTGCACCCGGCCGTTACACCGTGCGCCTCGCCGTGACCGATGAGCTCGGCGCCCCCGGGGAAACGCTCCTCTCACTCGAGGTCTACGACACGCCCGTCCCGGCCAAAGCGACCTTCGTCTCGAGCGACTGGACGGCGCCGGTGGGCGGACCCCTCTTCTTCGACGGGAATGCCTCGACCTCCCTCACGGGTTTTGTCGCCAGCGCCTCATGGGAATTTGGCGATGGCCGCACGGCTACGGGGCTGCAGGTCGAGCATGCGTTTCGCGCGGCGGGCGACTACGTCGTGACGCTCCACATCCTGGACAGCGAGGGGGGCGAAGGCTCCACCTCGGCGGTTGTCCACATCACGCAGCCGGCAGCTAAGGGGTCAGGCGCCGAGGGGTTCGCGGTGGCTCTCCTTGCCGTCACCCTTCTCCTCGCGCTCGCCGCGCGCCGTCGCGGGCGCTGAGCGCGCGCCTGCCCCCCCCCGCGGCCGGCCCTCGTCAGTTTGATAAGGAGGGCGCCACTGCGGCCCTCAGGGGGCAAGGCTTACGCTCGACGTCGTCACCTCCTTCTTCGCCATCTTCGCGATCGTCGAGCCCATTGGCGCGATCCCGACGGTCCTCGCCCTCACGCACGGCTACACGCCGAAGGAGCGCCGCTCGACGATCACGAAGGGCGTGCTCGTGGCAAGCGGCGTGCTCCTCGCCTTCGCGATCGCGGGCCAGTACATCTTCAGCTTCTTCGGGTTCACGATCGCCGCGTTCGAGATCGCCGGCGGCCTGCTGCTCTTCAAGGTCGCTTGGGACATGATGCACGGCCAGCGCCCGAAGACGAAGATCACCCAGGCCGACGACGACGAGGCGCCCGAGCGCACGCAGGTCGGGATCGCGCCGCTCGGAATCCCGCTCCTCGCCGGCCCCGGCGCGATCACGACCGTGATCATCTACATGACCGGCCCGACGATCACGGCCTTCGACCGCGTGCTGCTGCTCTTCATCATCGCCGTGGTGATGGCGATCTCCTTCGTAATCCTTCTCGCCTCGGAGAAGATCTACGACCGGCTTGGCGGCACGGGCACGCTCGTAATCGTGAAGGTCTTCGGGCTGATCCTCGGCGCGATCGCGGTCCAGTTCGTCCTCAACGGAATCCGCGCGGCCTTCCTGCCGACCTAAAGTGCCCTTACGCGCCGGGGCCCGGCACCACGCGCACGCCCCTCAGCAGGTGTTTCGAGGCAATCGCCGAGGCCGCCGCCGGCGGGATTTCGAGGCCGGGCTCGCCTTGCGACACGACCTGCGCGACCCGAGCCGGGGAGAGACCCCGGGCGCGAAGTTCGGCCTCGGCAGCGTCGAGGACGCCTCGCGTTGCCACGATGGCGGTGCACCCAGGCGCGCAGGCCGTGGAGTTGTCCATGAGGGAGGCCAAGGTCGCAAAGGCCGCGATGTCCGGCTCGGCAAGCGGGAGCGCATGGAGGCGCAGGCCCAGGCTCCAGCGGCGGGCGAAATCGAGGAGGCTGAGGACGCCCCGCTCCCCGACGGCGAAGGTGGCGGCCACGTGCTTCTTGAGGTCGGGCGGCTCCCCGTAGGGCGGCAAGAAGTTGGCGATGACTTCGCCGGCCTCGCGAGCCGGTGTGGTGAGCGCCCGCATCGTGCCCGTGCGCGCGCCGGCCAGGGCCTCAATGGTGAGGCCCACTCCCGTGAGCTTTCCGGCCTGGTCGGTGTCCGACAGGCACGCGAGGTAGCAGGCCAGCGCGGCAAGGTCCCCAAACGGCCGGGTGACGAGGACCTGCATCCCGCGCCGCACGTACTGATGACGGTTAGGCACCGCGCGGAGCGTGTGGCCGACCAGGGTGGCGCCGAGGAACAGCCTGCCCGTGCCGAGCGGCGGGCGTTCGAGGAGGTCGACCCGGTGCCTCCTCGCGACGGCATGGAAGTTCGCCGCGAGCGCGTCGGTCGCCTTGCGCCCCGGGGCGTCGAAGAGGGGCGCGAGGGCGATGTCCTTGGTGACCCCGAGCATGAAGAGCTGCGCGAGCGCGGCCGACACCACCACGGCGGCGTGGTCCTCGGCGAGGGGCTCCAGCGACGCGTCGGCGATTTGGAGAGTCGTGCACGCGACCGCGCTGTGCCCGCGGTCGCGGCCCGCGCCGGCCCGGTAGAATTCGAAGACGGCGACCTCGGCCCCCTCATTCGGCGTGGTCACGGCGTGGAGGCCCCCCACGGTGAGCGGCGCGTCGAGGGACCCGCCGCCCGGAAGGGCGCCTCCCGGCAACGCGCTGAAGGCCCCAACGAGTTCGTCCGCGAATGTCTTGGGGAAGTCCGCGCGCTGCTGGAGCACGCGCATCGCGACGCTTGTCCGCAAAGGGTTCCCCCTCGTGCCTTCGCGAGGCGCGGACGGCGATGCGCCTCGCTTCGCGGTGACGCGGTGGGGCACGGCTTGCGCCTCCCGCAACTCGAACACATCGGGCCCCTCGCCGGGCTGGACAGTCACTGCGAGCGACGCGAGCCGGTCGCGCGCAAGTGAAAGGGCCGGGTAGAGGACCTCCTCGCGCTCGACCTCAACGGAGCACCCGGCGATCCACTTGAGCGGGTCGAGCCCCATCGCGCGGTACGCGCCGACGCGGTCCCAAAAGGGGCTTGGACTTGTCTCCATCGGCACGACGGCGCGAAGGCGAACGCGCTCAAAAGGGTTCGCGCGTGGCCACGCGGGGGGCTCGCTGAAACGAATTGTGGGGGGCGGGCTTCGTTCCCCAGGACGCGTGCCCGCCCCCAGTCTCCTCTCAGCCCGCGGCCGCAGGCCGCGGGCGGCTTCATCCGAGCCGCGTGCGCGGCCCGTCACTGGGGACGGGGCTGCACGAGGCAACCCCAACGGCAAATCGCACGCCCCCCAAATAGGCTTGTCGCCCGCCCGCGTGCGGCGGAGCTGGACGGGGCCGGTAGTCCTCAGCCCCGACCAGCTTCCGAAGGTATTCTCTCCGATGGCCGGGCCCCCGGCCCGGCCACGGCTTCATCCGAGCAGCTTTCGCCACCCGTCACGGGGGATGCGCCGGGGGACGAAGGATTCGACCCGCGTCAACTCAACGACCTCGCAGAGATTTAGGGTTTTTCCGTGCACCGTGCCGGGCACCCGCAGAATCCGCCGCGGGTCGAGCGTCACCGCGGCGTCGACCATGATTCCGGCCCTCAGGGCCGCGTTGGTGAACTGCGCCTTGACGACGGGGTGCTGGTCTTCCCGACGCCGGGGGTCCGGCTCCACGGTAACGAAGTTTGCAATCCTGAAGTCCTCCACATACAGGTGGAACCCCTTCGAGCCGGAGTACACGGCGCGGTAGCGCGCGAAGCCCCACCGTTCCTTCAGGAAGTCTCGCAGGAGGAGCACCTGTCGTGCTGCCTCGGCAAGGTCGCCCGGCACATCGATGTCGAAGTACAGCCCTTGGTCAAGGAAGACGTTGTGGGCAAGCGTGTAGCCCGGCTTCTTGGCCCTGACGAGGTCGCGCGGCCCCAGCCGTTGGGGGTCGAGCCAGGTGGAGGTCGTGAAATACGCGTGGTGCGGGGCCGTCCGCTCCAGATGCCGCTTGAGCACGGCGCCGCCTCGGATGCGGTCGTCGACCTTCGTGAAGTGGAGCCGGCCGGTGGGCTTCTTGAGGGCAAGCCGGAACTGCCTGCGGGTCGGCTGGTCGGGCAGGGTGAAGCTCTCAGGCGCGGCCTGCCTGTAGTACGCGCGGATCCATCGCCGCTCAAGCGCCACGCGCCGCGCGATGCGCGCAGCCTTCAGGCGCTCGGTGAACCCGGCACGCCCACGCTTGGCGCGAAGGCCGGGTCGAACACCAAGTCGAGCGTCTCGCGTACTCCTCGCCATGTTCCCTCGTTCCAACGGATGGCCGACTCGCCGCCGGGTATTCGGATCAAGCCGTATTGCTGGTAATAGCCGTGGAGCACTTCCTCGCGGGCGGCCGGCCAGTCTGCCGCCGAATTCAGGGTCACGACCTTCCACGAGCCCACGAGGCCGTAGTCGGCGTAGACCGCACGAAGGCGAAGGCGCTTGGGGAAGGGGCCTCCGTCCGTTTCGGTCGCCGTCACGGGGAGGCCGTAGCCCTCGTCGGGGCGAGGGCGCGGGGGCGTCGATGACGGCGGCGGGGTCGTGGGCGTTTCCTGCAGGCCTCCGCCGCCGAAGAGTTTGCCGAAAAGGCCCATGGGCCCCACAGGGCCCGGGAGCCGTCTTTTACCTTTCGGCCTCGGCTGTGCGTTCAAGCCCTTCGGCTACTTCGCCTCGCTCGCCGGACACAGCATCCTGAACTCGCAAAACGCGCAGATGTTCGGCTCGGGCTTCGGCTCGAAGTGCCCCTCGCGGATGTGTCCGGCGATTTGCAAGATCCTGCGTTTGGCCGACTCGATTGCCGCAGGCGTCAGGTCTTCGCCGAGGTTCAATGTGATGCGCTTCTTCTCTTTGAGCGAGTAGATCGTCGCCGCCTTGAGCGGCAGCTTCAGGTGCTCCTGCATGGCGATCGCGTAAATCGGGAGCTGGAGGTTCTCCGTCGCGTACGACTTGCGCGACTCGACGCGGCCCGTCTTGTAGTCGATGACCTCGAAGCGCCCGTCGGGGTGGCGGTCGATCCGGTCGATGCGGCCGCGAATCTTCACCGTGCCCAACTCGAATTCGAACCACTGCTCGAGCCGCACCGGCTCCGTCGTGCGCTTCGACTCTTCCTCATAGAACGCCTCCATCATCGCGAGGCCGTCCTCCCGGTGCTGGCGCCGCTCGAGCTCGTTGTCGAACTCCGCCGAGGCGAAGGCCGCGTCGTAGAGCGCGAGCAGGTCGTCGAGCTTCGCGTCTTTCGCGTGCTTGAACGACTTGTAGAAATTCTCGAGGGCTTGGTGGATCACGTTGCCCGAGAGCGCGTAGCGCGTCTGGCGGCCGCGGAGGTTGAGCACGCTCCCATACATGTACTGCCGCGGGCAGCGCTCGTACGTGTTGAGTTGGGAATAGGAGAGGTCGAGAGTCCCCTTGCGGATTCCCGGGCGCGCGTGGTGCACGGGCGCGCGCTCACGCGGCACCGGGACCTCAAGCGTCCCGAGAGCGGCCTCGAGAGGGGCGAGGGCCTCGCGGACGGCTGCGGGCAATTCGCCGTCCTTTGTGTGGGCCGCAGCAAACCGCGCCAAGAGGATGGCGATGTGCTTCCTTGCCGCCGCCGCGTCCTTCGGCGTGGGCGCCGTGAGGACGCCGAGGGCGTCCCGCTGGAGTTCCTCAATCGTCGGGGTTTCGGGCAGGTAGGGAGCCTCCCGGGGCGCGCGGACAAGAGGCGCCCACTCGAAAACCTCAACGTGCGGGGAGACCGCGCCCGCCGCGCGTCCGTCCTTGTACCCAAGCTCCTCGAGGTAGGGGCTCGGGTACGCGTGCCGCCCGCTGCCGTGCTCCTCGAACGTTAGGAGTTCGAGCGCGAGAGCCGCGCGCGTCATCGCCACATAGAGGAGGCGCCGCTCCTCGTCTTCTCGCGCGCCCTCGGGCGTCTCGGGGTGGTGGAGCCCGACGAAGAAGTCGTCGACGAGCCCGCCGTGGGCTGCCGGCGGGAAGCGCCGGTCGATTAGGTCGGGCACGAGCACGAGGTCGAACTCCTTGCCCTTCGCCTGGTGCACCGTCATGATCTTCACGCTCTCCTCCTCGAGGTCGGGCTCCGCCTCGGGCAGGTCGAGCCCTTCGCGGCCCATGAGCGTCACGAGTTCCACGAACTCCTCGAGCCCGGGGTGGTCGCTGTCGGCCGCGACGTGCTCGGCAAGCTCCATGAGCAGCGCGAGGTTCTTGGCGCAGCGCCGTCCCTCCGGTTCGTCGGGGTTCAGCCTCACCTTCAGCCTCGCGAAGTCGATGACGCGCGCAAGGGCCTCGCCGGCCGGGTACTCACGCGCCTCCCCCTGGAACTTCCCCACGCGGTGGGCAAGCTCGAGGAGGCGCGCCTTGGCGTCGACCGAAAGGTCAGGGACCTTCGTCGGGTCGCGCGCGAGCTCGAACACGGGCTTTTTCGACTCGTAGGCGGCACGGGTCACGCGCGCGATGTCCAGCGGGTCGAGCCCGGTCTCGGGTGACCAGAGGACGCGGAAGGCGGCGAGGTCGTCCTTGAGGGGGTTGGCCGCGAACGAGGCCCACGCGAGCGCGTCGCGCACTTCGCGGCGGTCGAAGAGCCCGCCCCCCCCCACGACCTCGGCGGGGATTTGCGCCGCTTCGAGGGCGCGGACAACGGCCTGGCTGTGCCCCATCGAGCGGAAGAGCACGGCGATCTTCCGGAGCGGGACGCCGGACCTGCGCGCCTCCTCGATCCGGTCGGCGATGTACGCCGCCTGCCGGTCGGAGTCGGGCGTGCGCACGATCCGCACCGGCGGCCCTTCCTTGCCCTCGGCCGGCAGGATGACCTTGGCCTTGTCGTGCGCGGGGCTCTTCGCGATGAGCGCGCCCGAGGCCGCGACGATGGCGGGGGTCGAGCGGTAGCTCTGCCGGAGCACGACCTTCTTGAGGCCGTGGGGCTTCCACGCCTCCTCGAATTCCTTGAGGATCTTCGGGTGCGCACCGCGGAAGCGGTAGATCGACTGGTCGTCGTCGCCGACAACGGTGACCCGCCCCGAGGGCTTTGCAAGCAGCGACACGAGCCGCCCCTGCGCGTAGTTGTCGTCCTGGAACTCGTCGACGAGCAGGTGCCGGTACCGTTCTTGGAGCTTGGCGCGCACCTCGGGGTGCGACTCGAGCAGCGCAACGGACCGCGTGATGAGGTCGCCGAAGGTCGCGAAGTGGCCGTCCTCAAGCTCCTCCTCAAGCATCCGCTTGCACTCGGCAAGCTCGAGGAACAGGCGCGCCTGCTGGCGCGCTCCGTCGTTGGCCGCCTCCTGGCTCATCCGCCTTGCGCGCTCGTACGCTTCGCTCGTCGATAGCAGCTCGTCGTGGCACCTCGACACGAACCTCTCGAGTTCTTCGGCAAATTCGATCGCGCTGCGGCGGATCCTGAAATACCGGAGGTTGAACGAGTTGATGCGCTTCATGATGAAGCGCAGCAGCCGCGGGCCTTCGAGGATTCGGAAGTCGCGCGGGCGGTCGGACTCGACGGGGAACTCGCGCAGGAGCTTGTCGCAAAACGAGTGGAACGTCGCTACATCGGGCCGACCCTTCAGTTCGGCCGTTGCAAGCGCATCCTCGATGCGGCTTCGCATCTCCTCGGCGGCCTTTTCGGTGAATGTGAGGCAGAGGATCTTCTCGGGCGCGACACCGAGCCTCGAGATGAGGTGGATCACCCGGTGCTGAATCACGAAGGTCTTGCCGGTCCCAGGGCCGGCGACGACGAGCAACGGGCCCTCGCCGCTTTCGACCGCCTCGACTTGGAACGGGTCAGGGCCGACCCTTGGGGGCGCGTGCCCTTCGAGGTCGCCCGGGGCGCGGTCGGCGGCGCTTGCGCTCGCCTTGAAGAGCGTCGACTGCTGGGGCGCGCCTTCACTCGTCCCACGTGAGGTCCTGGAACTTTTGTTGGAGGTCGCGGACGGATTCGGCGGGGAAGCGCTTCTGGAGCCACTCCCGTGTCGCTGTGGCTGAGAGTCGGAGCGCACGGTTGAGGCACTCTCCGGCTTCCTGGCCGAAGCCCTGGAATTGCTCCAACACGAAGAACTTGGCGGCCCACAGCTGCGCCATGTCATCGCGAAGCGCAAGGCCCCTTTCGATGGCGATCATCGCCTCGGAGAGCTCCTCTCGCGCGAGGTGGAACTCGCACTTCTTCAGCCACACGGTCGCGTCGGACGGGTCCACCTCGACGGCGGCCTCGAAGAGGCCGAGCGCGTCGTCGGTCATCCCGTCGCGGAAGAGGGAGTCCGCGCGGTACACAAGGTCGAGCGCGATCACGCGTGTTGCCGAGGAACGCGCCGCATCGCCCGAGTAGTTGTGCGCTACCTCAAAGTGGTCTGGCAGGTCACCCCCGACGACCGCCTCGAGACACCACGGGCACAGAATCTTACCAGCCGGAACGGCTTGTCGGGTCATCAGGTGCATCTCGTGGACTTGCGTGGGATTAAGAGTTTGTCCTTTAGGGCCGCGAAGGCGATTCCAGGGCCTGCTTGTCGTGAATTGACGTTCGACGCGGTGCGAAATGGGCCTCTGTCCGTCCGGCGTGAGGGTTGGAGCAGGAGGTTATAGGACAGTGGAAGCGCAGCTTCATGTGGACGCCAAGGGGCGCGCAACCCGAGCCTTGAACAAGCACCTCTTTATAGGGGCTGGCGTCCCTCTTTTGGCCCTACTGGATCGTATGCCTTGACGGTCCGGAAGCGTGAGGCGATTTCGTGGCTCCAGAGCCGCCGAGGGACCGTTTCGGCCGGCCGATCGACAACCTCCGGATCTCGATTACGAACCGCTGCGGCATGGCCTGCGAGTTCTGCCACGCCGAAGGGCAGTTCTCTGCAGAGGACGTTGTGACGCCCGACCAAATCGAGACGGCCGTGAAGGTCGGCGCGCAGTTTGGCGTGAGGCAAGTGAAGATTACCGGGGGGGAACCCACGCTCCGGCGTGAGCTGCCGGAGATCGTGGAGCGCGCGAAGCGCTGGGTCGACGACGTCTCGATGGTGACGAGCGGCTACACGCTCCCTTCGATGGTAGGCGAGCTCAAAGACGCCGGCCTCAACCGCGTCAACGTTTCGGTGCACTCGCCCGACGACGACACCCACGCGCGTGTCATCGGCGCCAAGATCATGGGCAAGGTCCGCGCCGGGATTGAGGCCGCGAAGGACGTGGGACTCCACGTCCGCATCAACATGACCATCATGAAAGGCGTGAACGACGGCCACTGGCGCGACATGCTGCGCTTTGCCGGCAACCTCGGCGTCGACTTGCGCTTCATCGAGATCCACGCGCCGCGCCACGAGGTCGTCTCGCCGTACTTCAAGGGCTACTACACGCCCCTTGACAGCATCGAGCGGGAGCTTGGCGCGATGGCGCTCAAGCGGTGGCGGCGCCCCCTGCACAACAGGCCTGAATTCCTCGTCGAAAGCGAGGGCGCGGCCCGGCCGGTCCAGGTCGAGGTCGTGCGCCCGCAGTTCAACCCGGCCTTCTGCGCCGGGTGTTCGCGGGTCCGGTTGACGACGGACGGCAAGCTGAAGACGTGCCTCCTTAGGCGCGACGACTACATCGGAATCGAGGCGTGCCACGGGCCGAGGGACAGTGTGTCGTCGCTCGTGGTGACCGAGGAGAGTGTCCGGAGCGCCTTCGAGCGTGCGGTCGCGATGCGAGAGCCCTACTGGAAACCCGGCGAGACGCTCGAGAGCGTTGCGGCATCGCTCCACGGCGCGACGACGCCCCTCACCACGGCGCAGTCCCACCGCGGCCTGAAGGTCGTGAACTAGCCGGCGCTCCTGCCCCGTTATTCCGGTTCCCCGCGAATAGGGCGAAGGGCTCTTGTAGCCTGGGGGGGCCTGAGGGCCCTAGAGGTTTGAGGCGCACGCCCCGCGGGGCGCCCCCCTCTCGGAGACCTTGCTCGTGCCCGGACGCTTTGCCGCGGGCCTTGCCAAGGCGGTGCGCAATTCCAAAGCGGATGATGTCCCCTTGCTCCTTGCCGGCGCGCAAACGGCGGGCGAGCGGTGGAAGGACGTCGCCGCGGAGAGCCTCAAGGCGGCCGCCGAAAGCGTGGACTTCGCCGGCGGGCGCAACATCCACGGTGTCCTTTCGATCATCGCGGCCGCACGCTTGTGCGAGCAACTGCCCTATGAGGACGGCGCCCTGCCGCTCGGGCAGGCCCTCCACTACGCGGCGGGCCAGCCGAAATGGGCGAAGCCGCCTCGATGGCTCGAGCCGGGTTCGACCGACGACGCGGAGCAGCTCAACCTCGCCTCGGCCATTGCGATCACCTACGCGCGCGAGGACCCGGCCCTTGTGGAAGAGGCCGTGCGCGCGTTTGTCCACCAGGCGAGCCACTTCGGGGGCAACTGGGGCCACGCGCTCATCTTTGCGACGATGACGTACGATGCGGGCACGCTCCTGGGGTGGGAGTATGCGGCGCCGCTCTTTGCCGTCGGCATCGAGAATATCCTGCCGGCAAACCGCGACGAGGTCGCCCACGAAGCCGTGTGGGGGCGCTTCGAGAAAGGCCACTTTGACTTCACGGCCCTTTCGAAGGCCCCCCCTTCGTGGGAAGGCGGCGACCGGCTGACGGACCTTCGCCGGACGCTGCGCAGGCCGAGCTTCGACGAGGCCGCCGCCGCCGTGGGCAAAGCGATCGAAGAGGGGGTCTCCGTCGAGGTCCTCTGCGAGGCGCTCGCGCTCGCGGGCGCCGACAAGATGCTGCGCACGGCGTACGGCATGAGCGCGGCCCACGCGCTCACCTTTGCCCACGCGGTCCGGCGGGCCGTGGAGATCCAACGGGACGGCTGCACGATTGGCGCCATCGCGGTGGCGGCCGCCTTCATGGGCCAGCAGCTCGAGGTCTACGACCGGCGCGCCGAGGGCGCGCGGGCGGGGCGCTCCAAGATCAGCGCGCCGTCGCCCTTCGAGTTCGCACGGCTCCTGCGCGAGGGGCCGGTCGGCGAGGCGGTCGAAGCGGCGCAGGCCATCTCGCAAGAGGGGCTCGCCCAGAACCACGAGTACGTGCGCGCGGCCGTGCGCGCGTCGTCGGCCGACGACCTCATGCTCTCTCTCGGGATCAGCCTCAAGCACACGGAAGCCGCGCTCGACGAAGACCGTCGGAGCCGAAGCGACGACCGCGCGGCGTTCCTGATGGCCGTCGCAAAAAACCTCTCGGCTGGTGAACGTGGGACGACCTTCGCAGACCGGGTCCGGAAGGCGCACGGCGAGCGCGCGCGCGCGGTCTAGTTCGCCTTGAGCCCCCACCGTTGAAGGGGGTCGTGATAAGGCGCCGCGGCCTCAACGGGACGTCCAGGAAGAAGCGGGCGGAGTCCACCTTCCCTCGGGCATCCCAACCGAACCCGAAGTTCATGCACCCCTCGGCCCCGCGTTTCCACCCCCATGGAAGGGCCGGGGGCGGCACGAGGGCGCCGCCCGCGCTTCCTGAACACACGCCAACGCCCTTGGGCCCGAAGCGCTAATCTATCCCCCGAGGCCCTCCAGGGGGCCGTGGCCGCCAACGGGCTTGCCTGGTTCAAGCTCAACCGCCATGCGGCCCCGGGCCGGCACCCGATCCTTGAGGTCGCCCCGGGGCTCGACCGCTCGCCCGCTGTGGGCCGGATCTTCCCCTCGAAGGCCGAGCCCGCGCGTTTTGCCGAGGTCGTCGTCGAGGTCGCGGCGGGCCCGGGCTACGCCTACGTCGACGACGCCGACGGCACGCTCGTGCTCTCCCAGGACTACCTGGCGACCGGCGAGAAGTTCAGCCTCTACCTCGACTTCCTCCACGAGCTCTGCCACGTCCGCCAATTCCGTGAGGGCAAGGACCTCTACGACCGCCGCTATTCGTACGTCGACCGGCCGACCGAGGTCGAGGCGTACCAAGTGGCGGTCGAGGAGGCGCGCAGGCTCGGGATGGGCGACGCGGCGATCCTCGACTACCTGCACGTCGAGTGGGTCTCCAAGGCGGAGTTGGTAAGGCTCGCGCGCGCCTGCGGCGTGGCGTCCGAGGGCTAGAGAGGGGCAGGGCTTTTCCCGCTGCGGGTGGGTAGGGGGCCGTGCACGGCCTCGACCCCTCGGACGTGCGCCGGTGGCGGGCGAGGCGCTGGTTCCTCGCGTCCCCGGCCCCCGACGTCCAAACGGCGGTGGCGGCGAACCCCCCGCTCCACTTCTCGAGAGCCGCGTACCTGTCGCTCTTTGCACGGGTTGGGCACTTCGACCCGGAGGACTTGCACCGGCTGGTGTTCGACGAAGGCGCCCTGCGGCCGGCGGTCCTCTGGCGCGTGGGGCGCCTCCTCGTCCCCTTCGAGGTCCTGCCCGCGCTCTTCGCCGCCCAGGAGTTCTCGTGGGGCGCAAGGGGGGGGAGGCGCAAGCTCGCCCGGCACCTCAACGAGCAGGCAGAGCGGAACGCGGGCGCGATCGCCGCCGCCCTCAGGCAGGGCCCGCGCCCGGAAGGCGAGCTGGTCGCAAGGATCGAGAAAGGCAAGGTCGGGGGTGACTGGGCGCCGACGGCCGTGCTCGACCGGCTCGTGGGGCGCGGCGACCTCGAGATGGTGCGCCCGGTCCGGTCTCTCGAGTTCGACTAGGTCTCCTACAGGCTCCCCTCGGGGCCGGGTCGCCTGCGCCCCTCCGGGCCCACGGACTTCGCTTTCCTAAGCGACCTTGCCGGCTACTACTTCCGCGTCTGCGGCCCGGCCACGCGCGACGATTTCGCGCTCTGGTCCGGCGTCAGCCAGGCGGCGGCTCGCAAGACGCTGGAGGACCTCACGGGGATCCTCGACGAGGTCGACATCGAGGGCGAAAGCCAAGCGCACTTCATGCTTGAAGAAGACGCCGCGGAACTGCGTGGCCGCCCCAAACCGTCGCCCACACGCGCGGTCTTTCTGCCCACCTTCGACCCGGCGATGACAAGCTTCGGCCGCGGGTTCCAGGTGATGGCGGACGCGCGCGCTGGCGCGCGCCTCCGGCTCATCCCGAGGCGTTCGAACGAAGGGTTGGGCCGTGTGAGCCAACCGGTCCTCGTGGGCGGCACGGTCGTCGGCGCCTGGGACTGGAGCCCGAAGACCCGCCGCGTCGAGGTGACCATGGTGCGGGAACTGGGGCCCGACGCGCAAGGCGCCGTCGAGTCGGAGGCCCAGCGGCTCAACCGCTTCCTTGAGGAGGACCTCAGGGGCCTTGCAGGTTCTATCGCTCGCGGACGGCGTAGCGCTTCCGGATCTCAATGAGCTCGCCCTCGGTGAAGCGTTCGGCGATCCACCGCTGCGTGAAGAGCGGGTCGAGGTCGGCCGCCTTGATGAGGCAGCGCGCGGCCTCTGCGGAGCGGCCGCCCACCCGCTCAAGGGCGAAGAACTTCGCGACCCACGCGCGCGGGTCTTGCCCGTCGATCGCCGTCGCGCGCTCGAAGCAAAGGAGCGACTCGCCAAATTCGCGCCGCGCAATGTGGAGCATGCCCTTTTGGAACCAGACCTCTTCGGAATGGGGGTCCCGCTCGACCGCCGCCTCGAGCACCTCGAGGGCCGCGTCGTCGCTGCCGCCGGCAAGCAGCGAAGCGACTTGGAGGAGCTCGGGGGAGGGTGCGCCGCGCTCGGGCGCCGACGCGCCTGGGTGGGTCGGGGCGAGGGCCACGCTGTGGTCGGCCGCAAGGTGGGCGGCAAGAGCACTGCCGCGCAGGGGCCGGAGGCACAGCATGCAGAGGACCGTCTCGTCGCGCTGGCCGTCCTTCGCCACGGGCTAGGCACGGTCGCCGGGGCATTTGGCCTTTCCCCGACCGAGCCTTCCCTTTCGCCCGCGCGGCCGGTTCGCGACGTGGGAGCCTCAAGAGCAAGCGTCAAATCGCAGGGGACGGCTTGGCCGGCCGTGAGCGACCTCAAAGAGGGCGACATCGCCCCGCTCTTCACCCTCCAAGACGACGAGGGCCACCCTTTTTCCCTGGCCGACGAACTTGGCAAGGCGCACATCGTCCTCTACTTCTACCCGAAGGACGACACGCCCGGCTGCCGGGCCGAGGCCCAAGCCTTCCGGGACGAAGTCAAGCAGTTCTTCGGGCTCGAGGCCACGATCATCGGGGTCTCGACCGGGACGGTGGTGGCGAAGGCGGAGTTCAAGCGCAAGTACGCGCTGAACTTCCGCCTGCTTGCCGATGAGGACAAGTCGGTGACCCGATTGTACGGTGCGCTGGGGCTCCTTGGGCTAAGCCCCCGGCGCATCACCTTCGTGATCGGCAAGGACGGGCGGATCCGCCGCGTCTTCGCCTCGCCGCTGCCCTACAGCCACCTCGACGCGGCGAAAGAGGCGCTCTTCCAGATGCGTGAAGAAGAAGACCGGGGCGCGGCGCGCGCGGCGCCTGCCGCGCCGTAGGGCGCGCCAAGGCGCCCTATACTACTACACCCCACCCGCACCACCCATGGGGGCCCACCCCTTTTAACGCGAGCGGGGGAGGTCGCCGAAAGCGGGGCCGTCAGAGCTTCATCCTTCGGAACGCCCAGGTGCCGATGAGGACCATGAGCACGTCGAAAAGGCCTATGACCGCGAAATCGAGCCCGAGGGGGAACGCGCTGAACCCGAGCGTGATCCCGCGCAGCCCGTCGACCGCATAGGTGATCGGGTTGACACGGACCCCGAAGTCCATGGCGGTCCCGAGGGGGTTCCCGATCCAGAACAGCGCGCCCGAAAGGAAAAAGAGCGGGAACACGAGGAACGTCACAATGACCTGGAAACCCTCCATAGAATCGAGGAAGGCCCCCAGTGTAAGCCCGATCGAGATCATCCCTATGCCAAGCAGGATGACGAAGATGAGTCCGGCCGCGGCGTTGAGCGGCGGCAGGCCGGCGATCCCTACGCCCGCCGCGAGGATGAGGCTCGCCGTAATGATCGTCTCGGTCGACCCGCCGAGGACCTTGCCGAAAAACACCGTGACCCGGGAGATCGGCGCGACCAGGATTTCCTTGAGGACGTCGATCTTCCGGTCCCAGACAATGTAGAGGCCGAAGAACACGGTCGAGAACATGGCGGACATCGCCACGATGCCGGGGAAGATGAACCGCTGGTAGTTGCCGCCAGGGACCCCTCCCTCGTCGACGGCGCCGCCGATCCCGCCCCCGAGGAGGAAGAGCCAGATGATGGGTTGGGCGAGTGTGGCAATTACGCGGGACCGCTCGCGCTGGAACACCTTGAACTCGCGAAGCCAGATCGCGTAAAGGCCTTCGAATTCGGACACGGGCTCCACCTACCTGTTCGAGCTTGCGGTGTAATTCATGACTTGACCGAACCATCCCTCGCCCTCGGATTCCTCCGGCTGGCGGATCGAACGGCCGGTGTGCCTTATGAACACGTCCTCGAGCGTCGGGCGCCGGACCTCCACGCCCAGGATCTCGAGGCTGCCGGCCGCCTGGAAAATCTTCGGGAGGTTCGCGGTCGCCCGGTCCACGGAGAGCCATATGGCGCCGTCGCGCACATCGACTTTCGAGACGAAGGGAAGAGCTTTGAACGCCTCAAGGGGGGGGTCGACCATTTGAAGCACCACCGTGTCGCCGCCAAGCGAGTCCTTGAGCGCCTTCGGGGTCCCAAGTGCCACGATCTTGCCATGGTCGATAATCCCGATCCGGTCACAGAGGCGGTCGGCTTCCTCCATGTAATGGGTCGTGAGCACGAAAGTCGTGCCCATTTCCTTCCGGAGCCTCTCGATGTATTGCCAGATATACTGGCGCGTCTGCGGGTCGAGGCCAAGGGTGGGTTCATCGAGGAAGATGATCGGGGGGTGGTGGAGGAGCCCGCGGGCGATCTCGAGCCGCCGCTTCATGCCGCCCGAGAAGGTCTTCACGACCGAGTTCTCGCGTTCCTTGAGGTCGACCAGCGCGAGCAGTTCCTCGATTCTCTGGCGGCGCACGGCCTTGGGGACGGCGTAGAGGC
Source organism: Thermoplasmata archaeon (assembly GCA_041487695.1). GTDB lineage: Archaea > Thermoplasmatota > DTKX01 > DTKX01 > DATEUP01 > DATEUP01. Next base: position 20,585 of record JBGPNV010000006.1, read on the forward strand.
GTGCGTGGAGCTCGAGGTTTTCGCGCGCGGTGAGCGTCGTGTCGATCGAAGGCTCCTGGAAGACGATTCCGCACGACGAGCGGACCTTGTGGGGTTCCTTTGCGACATCGAATCCATTCACGAGTGCGTGCCCGCCGCTGATCGGGCGGATCGTGACGAGCATGGAAATGGTCGTCGTTTTCCCGGCGCCATTTGGACCCAGGAGGCCGAAGATCTCGCCGCGCTTCACGTCGAGGTCGATATGGTCGACGGCGGTGAGGTCGCCGAACTTCTTGGTAAGCCCGCGAAGCGAGATCGCAACGCCTTCCGGCATCACGTTCGCTTGTGCCTCGGCCACCTCTCGCCCCGGCAAAGTCAGCGCGCGGCCCACCTATATGGACTCGCTTTGCCCGGGGCGGGGCGTCCGCTTGGCCAAATCGTCTAAAGCCGGAGGCCGCTTTCGGGCCCGTGCACGACGGGCGGCTTTTCTTCGACTTGGAGACGCGCAACCTGTTCGAGGACGTCGAGCCTGAGTGGAAGGCGATGTCTTGGAGCGAGCGCGACGCGAACCAGCGGCGGTTGTGCCCGAAGTTGCGCGTTGCCGTCGCTGGGCTCGCCGGCGGCGGGCAGGTCGAATTCTTCGAGGAGGAGGACGTGGACCTCCTCATCCGCACGCTCTCGGCGGCCGACACGGTCGTCGGGCACAACGTGCTCGCCTTCGACTACCCCGTGCTTTCGGCCTACGCGAGCGACGAACGGTTGGCGCGCCTCGTCCCCAAGACGGTGGACACGCTGAAGCTCCTCCACGAATCCACGGGGGTGCGTGTGGGCCTCGACGACTTGGCCAAGCTGAACCTCGGCAAAGGCAAGACCGACGACCCGAAGATGGTCCCGACGCTCTGGCGGCGCGGGGAGAAGGAGCGTGTGAAGTCCTACCTGAAGAGCGACGTGGAACTCACGCGGGAGGTCTTCGAGTTTGGGCAGAAGAACGGAACACTCCGTTTCACGAAGCGCGACTGGCGGGCCGGCACGGCCGAGGTGCGCGAGGTCAAGTGCCCGTGGGCGCGAAACGCGGTTCCTTAGGGGAACTTTGACGGTGGGGGACTCGCCCTCGTTGCGGGGGGGCCGCGCCGGCAGCGGGCCCGGCCCCGGCGCCCCCTACCCCTTAGCGCCGGGCTCGTTTCGCCTTCAGGACCTCATAGGAAAACGGGGGCAACTTGCCCTCCGCCTTTGCGGCCTCGATTGCGGCGACCAGCATCCCGACCGTCTCGGGCGCCCCCACAAAGATGGGGCTCACGCCACGCTGGAGCGCGGCCTTGGCGCTCTCGAAAGGCGCAAACTCGAACTCGAAGGGGATGCGGGCCTCACGAAGCGCGCCTTCCCCCACTTCGTCAAGCACGGCCCATAAGCCGTCGGCGCGCTTGGTCGTGAGCCCCTTCAGCCATACGGCATCCACCGCGCCCGAGCCTCCTTCGTGGCCCGCGGGCAGCTGGACGAGGGTCAGGGCCGCCTCGCCAATCTCGACAATCCCCTGCAGCTCGCCCACGAGAACATCTCGGTCCTCCTCCGCGTCCGACTGCGCGACCCCGCCGGACGGCGACTTGCGTCCCGGGAACGCGAAGAGCCTGCCCCGCGTCATGAAAAGGCCCACCTTGTCGCCCCTCTTCACGCCGGCCCCCGCGATCGCCACGCATGTGTCGACCCGAACGAGTTCCCGGGCCGCGCGGTCGGCAAACGCCTTGAGTTCGCCAATTTCGTTTTCGAGCAGGGCCTCTCCGCCCGGGGTGATGCGGAAGGCGCCCTCGCTCCGGCGCACAAGGCCATCGGTCTCGAGTTGCTTGAGGTAGCCCGAAACGGCTTGCTGCGTGAGCTCGACGGCGTCTGCCAGAGGTCGGAGCCTCGGGGCAGGCCGCCGCCGCAGCTCAAGGAGGATGAGCACCCGGCTTGAGTGGGCAAGGTCGCGGAGAATCCGCACGGGCGCCATTCCGCTTTTGGGGTCTTGAACGTGCGCACGGCGAGGGGCGCAGGTCAAAACGCGGGATTGGCCCGCGTGAGCTTGTCCTTCGTCTCGAGGCCGATCTCGTAGCACTCCCACATGTGGTCGCAGGTCGCGCGCAACCCCTTGAAGAGGTAGAGGTCGAACCACCATGTGTCCTCGGCCATCGGGTAGGTGAAAAGCCGGACTGTCCAGTTGCGCAGGTAGTTGAACTCCATCGTGTTGAACTTCCGGGAAAAGTTGTTGAAGCGGATCTGGTTCTGGTAGGAGATGCCCTTGCGCGTCGTCGGCCAAACCATGCGCAACTGCGACGGCGTGCGCAGGCCGAACGGGCGGTAGCCGATGAAGAACCGGTGTTCTTGGCCGCTCGCGACGGTCTTCACCTCGACCTCGTAAGACATCAGGGTGAAGAGCTTGGACTTGAGGATCTCCGTTTCCGGGCCACAGCGTTCGAGGAACTTGAGGAGCGCAGCTTTCTGCATTGGGAGTGCGAGCGCGAAGGGCCCCTGGACGAGCAGGGGCAAGGCAAGCGCGACGGACGCGAGGACGGCAAGTTCGATGGTCCCCCCGTAGTTGCGGATGACCTGGGGCAGGAACCCAAGGACGGAGAGCGCCCCGACAAGTTCGCCGAATGCGAAGGGGACGCGCGTGTTAAGTTTGGCCTCACCCTTCACGACCACTTCGAAACCCCCGGGCCGTCCCCCAAGCCCGCCGGGGGATTGAGGTGGAGGATAAAGGGATTGTGAGCGGCGCGTGGGGCCGACCCTCCCCGGCAGGCTTCTTTCCCCTTGGGTGCTTCCAAGGGGACGATGGCACCCTCCGCCGCGGACTGGAAGGCGCTCGAGGGCGAGCTTTCCGGCCGCCTCCTCCTGGACGAGGCGTCTTGCGCGCGCTTCGCCACCGACGAGTCCATCTACTTCGTGATGCCGCGCGCGGTCGCGGTGCCCGAAAGCGCCACGGAGCTTGCAGCAATCCTGCGGTTCGCCGAAGCCCACGGGGTCCCCCTCACCGCGAGGGCCGGGGGCACCTCGCTGGCAGGGCAGGCCGTTGGCCCGGGGATCGTGCTCGACCTCTCGCGCCAGTTTGAGCGGATCTTACGCATCGACGCGGCTGCGGGGGTCGTCGATGTCGAACCCGGCGTCGTCCTTGCGGACCTCAACCGCGCCCTTGCCGCGCACGGCAAGCACTTCGGCCCCGACCCCTCCTCCTTCGAGTCCTGCCGGATCGGGGGGATGGTCGGAAACAATGCGAGCGGCGTGCACCACAGGATGTGGGGCGCCGTCATCGACAACGTGCTCGGCCTCACGCTCCTGCTCACGAATGGCGAGGTGATCCGGACGGCCCCCGTCGACCTCACCTCGCAGCGCTACGACGAGCTCTGCAAGGGGGACACGCTCGAGGGCCGGCTTTACCGCGGGGTCCCCCCCATCATCCGGCGGCAGCGGGCGGCGGCAACGCAGCGGTGGCCCATGGTCGAGAAGTCCAGTTCCGGCTACCGGCTGGACAAAGCGCTTGAGGGCAACACCTTCGACCTTGGCAAGCTCGTCTGCGGCTCGGAGGGCACGCTTGCCCTTGTCCTTTCGGCCACCCTGCGCGTGGTTGACCGGCCGAGCGCCAAAGGGCTGCTTGTGCTGTACTTCAAGAGCCTCGACGACGCCGCGCGGGGTGTCGTCCTCTCCCTTGCCACGGGCGCGTCGGCCGTTGAGATGATCGACGAGCGCGTCGTCGAAGCGCTTCGGGAGAAAGCGCCCAAGGACGCGGCCCGGTTCAAGCCGGACACCCGGGCCGCGCTCTTCGTCGAGTACCTCGGGAGGGATACGGCCGAGGTCGAGGGCCGGATGGAGGCGGGATGGCGGCGCCTGCGCGAAGAGACGGGCCTCGCCACCGACGACCAGGCCACGACCGACCCTTCGACGATGGAAGACCTCTGGCGGATCCGCCGCGGCGTCGAGCCGCTGCTCTCCGAGATGGGCGGGTCCCGCGTGCCTGTGGGCTTCGTCGAGGATACGGCGGTCCCGGTCGAGCGCCTGGCCGAGCATGTCCAAGGCCTCTACGCGATCTTTGAGCGACACGGGTTGCGGGCCGCGGCCTACGGCCATGCGGCGACCGGGCACCTACACATCCGCCCCTTCCTCGACCTGCGCAGCGAGAGAGACCGGGTGCTCATGGCCAAAGTCGCCGAAGAGGTCTTCGACCACACGCGAAGGCTCGGCGGGACGATGAGCGGGGAGCACGGCGACGGCCTCCTGAGGAGCGAGTTCCTATCGTCCTTTTTCGGAGACGCCTTCGACGCCATGGTTGAAATCAAGCGCCTCTTCGACCCCAAGGGCATTTTGAACCCGGGCAAGAAGACGCACGCCACGAAGGGCCAGATGGTCCGCGACCTGCGGGCGACTTCCGGCCCCGCCTCGCGCGGGGCGTAATCACGAAAGGGTTTTTCCACCGCGGCCCCCCTTTCAAGGGCGGTGACCTCCCTGAAGCGACCGTCAAGCAAGTCGGCAAAGCGAGTGAAGCGCGTAGCCAAGGTGTCGAGGACCCGCCGCGGCTCTTCGGGCCCTTCCCGCAGGGCCCGCCGGACCGTGCGCGGCTCCCGCGCCCTCCGCGTCACCCCGCGCGCCGCGGAGAGCCCTGGGGGGTTGAAAGCCCAGGTCCGGCTCGTGCCGGCCAAGCTCGTGAGCGACACGGTCGCCGCCCTGTGCAAGAAAATGGCGGTCGAACTTTCGCCGGGCTACCTTGACGCCATGCGCCGCGCGGTTTCGCAGGAGCGCAGCGAAACCGGGATCGTCGTGCTGAACACGCTCCTCCGAAACGCGGAACTTGCCAAGGCCGAGGGCCTTCCGACATGCCAGGACACCGGGGTGACCATCGTCCATGTCAAGGCGGGCGCGGACGTGCACATCGACGGGGCCTCCCTCGAGGAGGCGGTGAACGCGGGGGTCCGCCGCGGCTACGAGGAAGGCTACCTCCGCATGTCCGTGGTCGGCGACCCGCTGCTCCAGCGCGTGAACACAAAGACGAACACGCCGGCCGTGGTGCACTACGAGGTCGTGCAGGGCGACAAGATTTGGATCCGTGTGATGGAGAAGGGCACAGGCGCCGAGAACATGAGCCAGCTCAAGATGCTGACCCCCGCGGGCGGCGTCGATGGCGTGAAGGACTTCGTCATGAAAGTCGTCGACGAGGCTGGCCCGAACGCATGCCCCCCGCTCATCGTGGGTGTGGGGATCGGGGGCACCTTCGACCACGTGGGGTGGCTCGCGAAGCAAGCCGTCATGCGGCCCATGGGCAAGCGCAACGGGGACCCCCGCTACGCGGCTCTCGAAGAGGAGCTCGTCGAGATGGTGAACACGATCGGCTCGGGGCCCCAGGGCCTCGGCGGCGTCGTCACAGCCCTCGAAGTGCGTATCGAGGTCGCGCCCTGCCACATCGGCGCGCTGCCCGTGGCTGTGAACCTCGAGTGCCACGCGCACCGAGTCCAGGAGGTGACCCTTTGAGCGAGCCCATCCAGGTCAAGACGCCGCTTAGCGACGGCCAGCTCCGGAGCCTCAAGGCGGGCGACCTCTGCGAGATCACGGGGGTCCTGTACACCGCGAGGGACGCGGCGCACAAGCGCTTCCTTGAAGCGATCCGCAAGGGCGAGCGGTTGCCCGTCGACCTGCGGGGGCAGGTCCTCTACTATGTCGGCCCCACGCCCGCGCGGCCGGGCCAGGTGATCGGCTCGGCCGGGCCGACGACGGCCGTGCGTATGGACAGCTACCTCGAGACCATGCTTGGGAGCACGGGCCTCAAGGGCACCATCGGCAAGGGCCACCGGACACGGCCGGCTGTCGAGGCGATGAAGCGCCACGGCGCCGTGTACTTCGCGGCGCTCGGCGGGACCGGCGCGCTGCTCTCGAAGCAGATCAGGAAGGCCGAGGTGGTCGCCTACGAGGAACTCGGCACGGAGGCGTGCCGCCGCCTCGAGGTCGAACGGTTCCCCGTCTACTGCATCAACGACCTTGCGGGCAACGACTTCTACCGAGAGAGCAAGGCGCGGTGGCAGACCTGGCAGAAACCCCGGGCGGCCAACCAGGCCGGCGAAGGCCTGGACTGACGCCAAGGGCCCGTCAGAGTGGCGCCCGTCAGTGCAAGGGCGAACCCTTGAGGGGACTCGGCCGCGGCACGTTAAGCTCGGCCATGAGCTCGGCAATACGCTCCTCGATTTCCCGGGCGGGGGGCATCCCCTTGGGCGTGGGCTCGCCCTGCCTCTCCGCGCCCTCGAGCGCGCTTTGGCAGTCGACGAGCATCTTGAGCTCGAGCAGGCGCCACTTGAGCTTTCGCCACGTCTCGGCGGAGTGCCAGTAGTACGCGGCGGCCATCGCCGGCGCCTCGACCTGGCGCAGGTGCGCGAAGGCCATGTTCTGGAGCGCGCCGCCCACAGGGCTGTCGACCTCCGGCAGGCGCAATTTCGCGGCCTCGAACCACGCCTGCGCGCGCTTCAGGTCCCCGCGCGCGACCTCCATCCGGATCAGGCGGTCGAGCGTCGCGATGTGGTTCGGCGCGTCGCACGAGAGGCTCATCTCCGCGTAGACCCCGTGGCAGGTTTCGAGGAGCGGGATCGCCTCCTCGTAGCGCCCCTGGACGTCGAGGGCTCGGGCAAGGGCGCGGCGTGCCGCAAGCAGCTCGGTCGGCGAGCCGTATTTCTCGGCCGCCTGGAGGAGTTCGCGCGCCATGGTCTCGCCCTCATCCGAATGGCCGCCTTCCGTAAGGAGCGTGGAAAGCAGCGCGACTGGCACAATCCGCTCCGTGAAGCTCTTCTCTGCCGTCTCCATCGCGAGGCGCGCCTCCGCGACAGCCTTGTTAAGCTCGCCCGAGCGCCAGTGGGCTTTGGCGAGCGCCGCGTGGGCAAGCCCATTCAGGACGCGGTTGCCGAGCGTCACGGCGATCTTGAGGCCCTCGCCGGCCTGCGCGAGCGCCTTCTCCGTGTCGCCAAACATGTCGACGAGGTGCCAGGAATCCGTCGTGTAGGCAAGCGAAAGCATGGGGCTAAACTCGCGCTGCCTGGCGATCTCGATGCAGCGCGCGAGGTGCTCGGCTGACTGGCGGGCCGGCGTGAGGTGGGAGAGCAGCATCTCTGCGTCGGCCAGGATGAAGTCGTGCTTGAGGGCCTGGCCGACCTTGAGGCCCTTTTCGACCCACCCGCGGGCCTCGGCCGCCCGCCCGTAGCGTGTCTCCCACTTCGCGTACTCGAGGTAGAGCCGCGCCCGCTCGGGCTCGAGGGTCGGCAGGGGCCGGTCCATCGCCCTCGCCGCCGCGTCGAGGTGGCCGCGGGCTGTCGCGGCGTGGCCGGCCTCCGAGTGGACGGCGCCGAGGAGGAACTGGGCGAGGCCCTCCAGGGGGACCGCCTTCGTGCGTTCGATGACCTTGAGGGCCTGCTCGAGGCGTGCGGCCGCCTCGTTGTACTGCGCGACAGCCAGGTGGAAGCCGCCGAGGCGCACGAGGAGCCCGGGCACATCCGTTTCGGGCGCAAGGGCCATGGCGTCCTCGAGGAGCGCGATCGCGTAGGACGGGTCGTCCCGCTGGTTCGCCTGCTCGACTTCGACGAGGATCCCGCGGTAGGCCGCGGCGCCGATGTCGCGCTCCTCCTCCTCCGTGAGCGTCCGGCGGACGAAGTCGCGCACGGCTTCGTGGGCAAGGACGCGGCCCTGCGCGTCGCGCCGGACGAGCGAGCGGCCCTCGAGGGTGAGGACGTCCCCCAGGGACGCCGGCGGGGAAAGCAGGACGCGCGGGTCGACGGGCCGGCTGAGGAAGGCGATGCGCCGCAGCGCCTCGCGCTCGCCCCGCGAGAGTTTCGAGAAGATCTGCTCTTGCAAGAAGCGGTCGATCTCGCGGCGGTCGAC
>JBGPNV010000007.1:0-26691 GCA_041487695.1 Thermoplasmata archaeon
GATCGTGACCGTGTGCATCCCCGAGATCGCGGCAAGCCAGAGCTGCAGCTTGTGCATCATCTCGAGGACGCCCTGCGAGTGCTTTGCCGGCGAGGCCGGGTGCATCCTCGCGAACTTCGGGTTCGCGGCGACCTCCTCGTTGACCTTGGGGTTGTACTTCATCGTGCAGGACCCGAGCGGGTAGGGTCCCGAGTCGATTCCGAAGTTCATCTCGGAGAGGCGCGTATAGTGCCGCACAATGCGGGGCTCCGAGACGTTGGGCAGCGTGAGCGGGGTCCTTCGGGCGAGCTTGCCGGGGACCCACGAGGGGTCGAACGCCTTGAGCGGCTTGCCAGTCCAGGCGTCAGACTTCGAATCTTTGAGCTCGTTCAGCAACGGCTCGTTGTACCGGGCCTGGCGGAAGGTCGTCTCGGGGCCCGTCATACGCGTGCCCCCTTGGCCGAGACTTCCGGCCTCGCATTCCTCGGCTGCACCCTCAGGTGCATCGAGAGCGAGACCTTGAGCCGCTCGAGGTTCTCGGCCGTCGTGAGCTCGGTTGCCGCAAGCGTGAGGGACTCCCCAATTTCCGGGAAGGCCTTCGTGAAGGAGACCCCCGGCACGACCCGTTCGTCCGTGCACGCGTCCGCGAGCCAGGCCGCGTCACCGGGGACGCCGACGGTGACTTCGTTGAAGAACGGGCCCTTAAAAAGCGGCGCGCGGACCCCCGAGACGCTCTTGAGTGTCTCAAGAAGGGCCCGCGCGTTGGCCATGTTCGTCTCGGCGAGTTTCTTGAGGCCCTCGCGGCCGAGCATTGCGGCGTGCGCGGCGAAGGATAGCGAGAGGAGCGATTCGTTTGTGCAGATGTTCGACATCGCCTTCGAGCGGCGGATGTGCTGCTCACGTGTCATGAGTGTCATGCAAAACGCGCGCCGCCCGTCGCGGTCCTTCGTCATCCCGATGATTCGCCCGGGCATCTTGCGCGTGTGCTCCCTGCGGCAGCCGAAGAGCCCCGTCGTGGGGCCGCCAAACTGGAGCGGGATGCCGATCCCCTGGCCTTCCCCGACGACGATGTCCGCGCCAAAGGACGCGGGCGGCTCGAGGACCGCCTGCGCGAGCGGGTCGATGCCAACGACGAGGGGCACGTCCGCGCCGAGGATGGCCTTGGCCTCAGGCATGACCTCCTCGAGGACGCCGAGCGCGTTTGGCGACTCGATGTACGCGCCGAAGACCTTGCCCTCCGAGGCGGCCGCGTGCAGCGCCGATGCCGTGATTTGCCCGGTCGCCGGGTCAAACGGGATTTCGACGAGCTTGCCTGGCGTGCCGACGAGGTAGTTCTTGAGGATCGACTTCTTGTCGGGGTGGATCGCGCGCGGGATGAGGAACGTGTCGCCCTCCCTCATGCGGAACGCCATGCGCGCGGCTTCGCCGAGCGCCGTGGAGCCGTCGTACATCGAGGTGTTGACCGAGTCCATACCCGTGAGCTCGCCGACAATGGACTGGTACTCGAAGAGCGACTGGAGCATCCCTTGGGAGATTTCCGCCTGGTAGGGCGTGTAGGCCGTGTAGAACTCCGAGCGCGAGACGATGGACCGGACGGCGGGCGGGATGTAGCGGTTGTAGAACCCCTGTCCGAGGAAGCAGGACGCCTCGTCGGCCGTGATATTGCGGGAGAGGATCGCCTGGGTCTCGGCAAGGACCTCGCCTTCGCCGATTCCTAGCGGCACGCCCTTCAGGGGCGCGCGCACGTGGGCGGGGATGTCGACGAAGAGGTCCTCGATCGACGTGGCACCGATCGCGCGGAGGAGCTCGTCGCGGCGCGACGCATTGGAGGCATAGGGCAAGGGAAGTGGGCTCCTTCTAGTAAGCGGGCGGATCAAGGGAGAGGGGAAAAAACCTTCGTGGGGGTTTGCGTCAGATTCGCCCCGAGCCATGCGCTCGATCACGGCGAAGTGAGGGCCGCGCCGCAGTTCGGGCACACAGACCAGCCGGCCTCCGTGGGGTCCCCGCACGACGGGCACTTGGGCGTTGACGGGGGGGCCTGCGTTGGTCCACCGGGCGCAAGGCTCGCACCGCAACTGGCGCAGAGGATCCACCCGACCTCGACGGGCGAGTGGCAATTGGGGCAAGCGGCGCCCGGCGGGGGCGAGGGAGAAAACGGCGCGGCGGGTGCCGTTTCGGGAGGAGCGGGAAGCGTGGGTGATGCAGGGGGAGGCGATGGTCCGGCAGGGGGAGGCGCTCGACCAGCCCCCGGAGGTGGCCCTTGTCTCGGGCGTGGAGGCCCCACCGGGCCGCCAGGACGCGGGGGCGGAGCTTGACCCGGGCGCGGCGGGCCCATCGGCGCACCGGGCCGCTGAGGCGAACCCTGCTCTGGTCTCGGGGGCGGACCTTGGCCGGGGCGCGGCGGGCCCATCGGCGCACCGGGCCGCTGAGGCGGACCCTGACCCGGACGTGGAGGGCCCATCGGCGCGCCGGGCCGCGGGGGCGGGCTCTGCCCGGGGCGCGGCGGCGGCCTCTGGCCAAGCGGAGGTGCGCCCACAGGCCCGCCGGGCCGAGATCGAGCCACGGATGCTCCCGGCGCAGGCGCGGGTCGTGTCCCCGACGGTGCGGCTGGACCTTGAATGCGCGGCGGGGCCGGCGGCGGCGTGGCGCTCCCCGCGGTCGCAGGCGCCTCACCCACCTCCTTCCTCCTTCGCCGAAGCAGGAAAACGCCCGCGATTCCCACGGCGCCCCCAATTGCCGCCACCCCGGCGTAGAGCGCCCACGGAGTCGTCTCCACGACTGCGACGCTGAGCGACACCGTCTGCAGGTTGTCGACCTCGTTCGTCTCATCGACAGCGGCGAGGCTGTCGACGATTGCCCGCAAGGACGCGCCGGCCACGGCCGTCCAGTTGGCCCGGAACGTGATGGACGCCCCGGGCTCGAGCCTTGCGACCGGTGCGCTGAACACGACGGCGTCGCCGTTGCGGATCTCGAACACGGCGCCCCCGAGGAACGGCGCCGGCGAGTCGTTTCGCACGGTTGCCTCCACGCGGAGGGCGTCGCCCTCCGTGGCCGAGGCGACCTCGTCTACCCCCCGCATGACCTTGAAGCCCTCGACCGCCAGGTTCTGCGGCGGGTGCACGACGAAATTCACGTCCTTCGAGGCGCGGTTGTTCGCCTGGTCGGCTTCGATGACGGACGCCTCAGGGTCGGCGACCGCCACGATGACGTCGGCGCCGCCATGGGAGAGGCCTGCCAGCCAAACGACCGACAGCGTGGCCGTCTCGCCCGGGTCCATCGGCGCCTGGACCGTGCGGTTTGCCAGGCGCACCGCGCCGAACGTGCCGGGCTCGCCCGCCCATAGCTCGAAGAGGAAGGGCACATCGACAGCCGTGAGCCCGCTGTTTGTGACCTCGGCCTGCACCGTGACGTTGAGTTGGGGGTAGAGCGTGTCCGTCTCGACGCCCACCGACTTCACGCTGACGGCCGAGACCGAGAGGTCTGGCGAGTCCGCACTCACCGGCAGGGAGCGCACCGCGAGGTTGTCGAATTCGCTCGACTCGTCTGTCGCATAGGCCTTGTCCACGAGGAAGCGGAAGACGGCCGTGCCCGCTTGCGCTGTCCACTCGAACGTGACGACCGTGACCGTGTTCCTGGCAAGCTGGGCAGGCAGCGGCGCACTCAAAACGCCCGGCGCAAGCGGGCTCACCCACGGGTTGTGCGCGGACATCGTGACGACGCCCGCGACCGTACTGTTCAACCCCGTGTTGCGCACCGACACCTCCACCACGACCGTCGCACCCACGCGCGTCGCGTTCACGGGGTTGCCCCGTACTTTGAAAACGACCGAGTCGACCGCCAGGTTCGCGCGCAGGTCGCCCTCCACATGGAGCGTGGCAAACCCTTTGTTGTCGGCCTCGCTCGCCTCAAAGGCCGTGCGCCCAAGGTCCGCGTACGCGTAGAGGGTGCGCTGGCCCGCCTCGGCAACCCACGTGCCCCGCACGTCGGCCGTCGCGTTCGGCGCCAACCCGCCGGGGACCGTCCGGACAAGGATGAGGCGCCCGCCCGCGTCCGGGTCGCCAAGGAAGAGACCGACGCTGAAGGCCGAAGGGACCGAACCGGTGCCCACGTTGCGCACGACGGCCCGAAGGGAGATGAGGTCGCCTTCGTACGCGTCGCTCACCGGTTGGCCGTTGCGCGTGAGCGCCAGGCTGTCGACCCTGAGGTTGACCGGCGGGGCCGCCGTGACCTGGAAGGACCGGCGGACCTCGTTGTTCGCCTCGTTCGATTCGTCCACGGCGTTTGCGTGGTCAAGCTGGGCGACCAGCGTGAGGTTGCCCCCAAGCGCGCTGAAGGTGAGGTTGAGTATGCGCACCTCGCTGGGCTGCAGCGATGCGCGCGCCTGCTCCGCGATCAGGCTGAGCGTCGTTCCCGTGTCGAGGTAGACGCCGAACGTCCAGGCGCCGGCAAGCGCCTGCGACCCGGCGTTCGTGACCGTGAAGTTCGCAAGCACCTGGTCGCCGGGCCTTGCGCCGTCCGTCGGCGCCCCCGCAACCTCGTAGGTCACCCCAAGGAGCGCGAGGTCGACCCCCGCAGCGGGCACGAGCGCGAAACTCGCCGACAGCCGGTTGTTCACGGTCGAAAGCTCGTTGAGGATCCCGCCCGGGTCGACGACCGCGCTCACCGTGTGCACGCCCGCATCGAGCACGGCCGAAAGCGCCGCCGTCCCGAGCACCCCCGGTGAGACGCTGCCGAGCGCCGCCTGCCCGAGGAAGCGGCCGGTGCCCACCGGCCCGTCGAAGAAGAAGACCGGCACGGCCGTTGTAGTCGGCGCGTTCCCGACATTCGACACGTTTGCGATGAGCGTGAGGACGTCCCCGCCGACCCCCGTGGTGTTGCGCACCCCCGTCGAGTTGTAGAGCTCGATGTCAAGCAGGCGCAGGTCGGGCGCGGGGACGGTCGTCGCGAAGGTGACCGTGATGCTGTCGACCTGCCAGCCGTCCCCCACGCGGCCGTCGTCGCCCGCGTCGAGCTCGAAGGCAAGCTTCACCCGGCTGCCGGCAAAGCCCGCCAGGTCGAAGGTGGCGACTTCGAAGTCCGCGATGAAGCCCGCAAAGCCGTCGGCCGTCGGGTAGCCGCCGTCGGGCGCGAGGACCGCCCACCCCCGGCTCTCCGTCCGCAGGAAGACCAGCCCCGCGTCCTCCGCGGGGTCGATGTCGTAGCGCTGGTTCAAGAGGAGCCGCGCGCCCGCGTTCGCCTCCGTGAGGTCGATCCAGGTCGTTTCCAGGGCGCTGTGGGTCGCGTTCGCGTAGCGGCCCGGCAGCGGGTAGAGGCTGTCGCTCAGGTGGAAGAGCGACGAGTCGTTCACCGGTTGGCCAGGGCTCGCCCAAGGCCGCATGCGGGCGCGCTCGACGCCGAAGGTCGTAGGGAGCTGCCACTTTTCCCCGTCGAGCAGCCCCGACTCGAAGTCGTCGAAGAAGGCCGTCTTCTCGCCAAGCGCGAGCGGCGCGGGTGCGGCTGCTGCGGGGAGGGCGGCGCTAAGGAAGGGGAGGAGGACGAGGCCGGCGAAGGCCCCCACCGCGAAGGTCTTTGTTCTTCGCCTGGCGCGAGAATCACTCATGCCAATCAGGAGGCCGCTCGACGGGTTCACGTGTATTAACAGTTCCGCGCGCGTCGCCTCGACGCCGCCGCCGCCAGGGTGTCGCACGCGCCCTTAAGAAACGCTTAAATGCAGAACCCTTGCTTGAGGCAAACCGCTCACCTACCCAAGGCTCCGACAGTGCGAGCCAATCCTCAAGCCCCCCCAGTCAGGATGATGGTAGCGCAAAGGAAGGAACCCCCCGTGACAACCCCTGAAGGCAAGCCCACCAACCTCACTGACGCCACGTTCGATGAATTCGTCTCGAAATTTGATGTGGCCATCATCGACTGCTGGGCACCCTGGTGCGGCCCCTGCCGGATGCTCTCCCCCATCATTGAGGAGATCGCCCGCGAGATGAACGGGAAGATCGGCGTCGGCAAGCTGAACACAGACGAGTCGAGCGGGATCCCCCAGCGCTACCAAGTCATGAGCATCCCGACGACCCTCATTTTCAAGAAAGGCAAGCTCGAGGACAAGATCGTGGGCGCCGTCCCGAAGAAGACGCTCGTGGGGCGCCTCCAAGGGCTCATCGCGGCTTGAAGAGCCACTGAGGGCCGCGCGGGCGTCCTTGAAGGGGCCGCGCTTCGAGGTGGACGCGCGTGTCGGTACCTGTCGAGCTTGTGCGCTCGATTGACGCGGCGCTCCAGGCGGGAACGATCCACGGGAAAGCCGACCTCAATCGGCTAAAGGCGGCCTACTGCAGGACGCACGGGACCGGAGGCGTGCCCTCCGACGCAGATGTCCTTGCAGCCGCCGTGCGCGAGGACGCGGGGCTTGCCGCGCGCCTGCGCCCGCTCCTGCGGACAAAGTCCATGCGCACGCTCTCTGGCGTCGCCGTCGTCGCCGTCATGACAAGCCCCGCGCACTGCCCGCACGGGCGCTGCTCGTTTTGTCCCGGCGGCGTCGAGTCAGGCTCCCCGCAAGCGTACACGGGGTTCGAGCCGGCGGCCCAGCGCGGCGCGCGCGCGGGGTTCGACCCGCAGAAGCAGGTCGAGGGCCGCCTCGCACAATTTGCCGCGACGGGCCACCGCACGGACAAGGTCGACCTCATCGTGATGGGCGGGACCTTCACGGCGCGCGACGTCGCCTACCAGCAGGCGTTCGTGAAGGGCGCCCTCGATGCGATGAACGGCGCGCCCTCGGTGGACCTCGAGGCCGCCAAGCGCGCGAACGAGACGGCGGCCTCGCGCTGCATCGGGCTCACCGTCGAGACGAAGCCCGACTGGTGCCGGAGCGAGCACGTGCGCCTCATGCTCGACTACGGGACGACGCGCGTCGAGATCGGCGCCCAAGCGCTCGACGACGGCGTCCTTTCGGCGGTGAACCGCGGGCACACGGTCGAAGACACGAGGCGGGCCACGCGCACGGCCAAGGACGCCGGCCTGAAGGTGTGCTTCCACATGATGCCGGGCCTGCCGGGGATGACGCCGGACCAAGACAAGGCGGGCTTCCAGCAGCTCTTCGAGGACCCCGATTTCCGCCCTGACCAGCTCAAGGTCTACCCAACGCTCGTGATGCCCGGCACCGCGCTCCACGGCGAGTGGAAGCGCGGGGCCTTCCTGCCCTACGACGACGCGCGGGCGGCGAGCGTCGTCGCGTCCCTCAAGGAACTCGTGCCCCCGTTTGTGCGCATCCAGCGCGTCGACCGCGACATCCCCTCACCGATGATCGCGGCCGGCGTGAAGTCCTCGAACCTGCGCCAGCTTGCCCTTGCCGAGCTCAAGGCCCGCGGCCTCGCCTGCCGCTGCATCCGCTGCCGCGAGGCTGGCCACCGCTCGAACAAGGGCGAAGAGGTCGACCTCGAGGGCGAGCTCGAACTCAAGCGGCACGAGTACGACGCAAGCGGCGGGCGCGAGGCCTTCCTCGAGCTTGTTGACGGGAAGGGGGCGCTCCACGGGTTTGCCCGCGCACGGCTTGCGGGCCAAGACGGGGCCGCCGGGTCGGCCGCGGGCGACGCCTTCCTGCGTGAACTGCGCGTCGTCGGGCGCGTCGCGGAACTTGTGGGGCCCCAGGTTCCCGAAGACGCGGCGCGCTTCCAGCACCGCGGCCTTGGCGCCGCACTCATGGAGGAAGTCGAGCGCCTCGCATTCGAAGCGTGGGGGTCGCCAGTTTTGCGCGTCACCGCGGGCGTGGGTGTGCGCGGGTACTACCGGTCGCAGGGCTATGGGCTCGAGACGCCGTACATGGTTCTCCGCGCCCGCGAGCGCGCGGCCTTGCCTCCCCGCACTGCCCCCTAGTCCGCGGCCAGGATCTCCTCGATAAGTGTCGGGATCTCGCTCCACGAGCGGCCCCAGTAGATCTTCGCGTAGTCGTAGCGCATCTCGAGCTCCTTCACCCGCGCCTCAAAGACGCGCACGGCTTCCTCCCCGGACCCCACGGCCTTCGACTGCGGCATCGTGGGCTTGAGGTAGATGATCGGCAGGTTGCAGTTCTTGGCGAGCATCACGTCGCGGGGTGCATTGCCGACGAGGATCGCGCGCGAGCGGCCCGAGCGGCGCAGGACTTCGAAAACGACCCGCGGGTTCGGCTTCTCCCACGGCAGGTTGTCCGACCCCACGACGAGGTCGGGGTCGAAGAGGTCCTCCATTTTGTTGCGCTTGAGGACCGCGAGCGCCTTCTTCGAGACGTTCAGCGTGGCAATCGAGAACTTCGCGCCCTTCGCTTCGAGTGCGCGGATCGCCTCCGGCGCGCCGACAAGGACATGGAGGTCGGAGGCCGAGACGATCTCCTCCATCCGCTTTTCCATGAGGCGGCGCGTGCCCTCATCGAGCCCGATGTCGGCCATGATGCCGGCAAAGTCGCGCCCGCCCGCGAGCCCCTCGAAGACCTTGGCAATCTTGTCATCGAGGTGGAACTCGCGGAAGATCTGCACGAACGCCTTGTGGTTGATGTCCTCGGAGTCGACAAGCGTCCCGTCGAGGTCGACAAGGACGACCACCGACTCCATCGGTAGGCGGCGCCGGCCCGGGCGCGCGGGCCCCCTCGGGCGCGCCTTGGGCGCCGGAGCCGCCTTCGGCGCCTTGCGGGGCTTGGCCCCGAGACCCGGGGCGGCCTTCCGGTCGGGGCCACCCTTCAGTCAATCACCTCGCCCATCAAGCGGATACCGCCGGGCGTGATGTCCAGGATGAAAGGCCGCATCTCGTGCCGGCAGGCGCGCATCTTGCGCACGGCGAGGTAGCGCTTGAAGTCGTTGTTGTGCCGCATGACGCCAAGCTCGATGATGCCGTCGACGAGGAAGTACTCCGGCCGGTCATCGACCTGCGTCGTTTCGATGAGTGCGAGCGTGGTCACCTTGCGGGAGCGGAGCTCGAAGAAGAAGTCCTGCAGGGCCCGCCGTACGGCCCGGCCCTCCTGCGGCAGCGCCGCCTCAAGGGCGTTTAGCGAGTCGAGAACAAGGTAGGTGTAGGCGCCCTGCGGCCCCCCCTCACCCTGCGCGCGCTTGAGGATGAGCGCGAGGTAGTCCTCGTCCTTCAGCCCGCCGTCCACCGCGCCGCGCATTTCGGCGCGCAAGGACGCAATGTCGAGGATCGCGATCCGCGGGTGCGGCTTGAAGCCGAGGCTTGCCAGGTTCGCGAGGTGCCCTTCCTTGGTCTCCTCCAGCGTGAAGTAGATCGCCCGCTCGTCCGGGTGCGTGTTCAGGCGCCCCGAGAGCACGGCGTAGGCAAGCGCGCTCTTCAGCGTCCCTGCGCCGCCCACCAACGTGATGATCGACCCCTGCGGCGGGTCCGTGTGGAAGACCAGCTCCAGCCCGGGGATCGAGCCCTTGAACATCACTTCCCCCCCCTTCCAAGCTGCTCGAGCTTGCGCGCAAACTCCTCGGAGCGCGCGCCCGGGCTCATGAGGTCGACCGGCTTGCGTAGCGACTCGATGAAGGGCGGCGTGAGGTCGGAAGGGCGAAGCGCCTCGGGCATCACACCCTGCTCCGAACATTTCTGGGTAAAAAGGCGAACGGCAAGTTCCTCAGGGAAGAAGAAAAGCAGCTCCGCGAGGATCGCGTCTGCGATCGGGTTGCGCTTGATGAGTTTCGTCGCCCCCGGCGAGGGCCCCTCGCGCCTGGCGTCCCTCGACAGCTTCTCGGCGATCGCCTCCGAAACGATCGTGCGCACGGACCGGTCGGCGTCGAGCGAGTACTGCTTGAGGCGCTTGAAGAGGTCGATGTCGAGGTCGATCGTGGTTTTCTTGACGGCGCGACCCACGGTGCCCGGCCCCCCAGGAGTATGGGAGTGGCTGTCATAAATATTCCTCACATCAAAAGGGCCTCGGATTCGCGGGCGCGAGGCGCACGCCCCCGACGTGTCGCAGAAGCGCTGCCCTCCTACCGAGGAATCGTGTGCGGTGTGCGGCGAATCGTGTGCGGTGTGCGGCACCGCCTCGAAGCGCGTGCGGACATGGCCGCCGCACGCGACCCAAGGGCGTCCGTCGTCGTGACTGTGGTTTAAAGACGTCGCGCGCAGCCGCGTGCAAGCGCGCAGCGCGGGCAGTCCGGGACGGCCTTGCAGACGCTCTTGCTGAGGTCGACGACCGCGCCGTGGAGCGCCTTGAACGCCTCAACCCCGCCGCTGCTGCCCCCGGCCGCCCGCGCCCATGCGGCCGCCGTCTGCACATAGGTGGGATCGGCGCCTTCGCGAACCGCTCCGTAACGCCGTTGAAGCCGCTGCGTGTAGGCGTCCACGACGAAGGCCAGCCGCCCCGCCGCATAGAGCAAGATCGCGTCTGCCGTCTCCGGCCCGACGCCCTTCCAGGTCATGAGTTCGCACCGGAGCTCATCGTCCGGCAGGCGGAAGAGTTCGTCGATTGAGCCCTTGAACCTCGAGACCAACACGGAGCCGACGCCCTGCACGGCTTTCGCCTTTTGGCGGTAGAAGCCCGCGGGACGGACACAGGCTTCCACCGTCGAGCGTCGTGCGCGGTGGAGTGCCGCCGCGTCGAGGAGCGCCGCCGCCCGCAGGTTGTCCATCGCGCGCACCGCGTTTTCCCATTTCGTCCGCTGCGTGAGGATCGCCGACAGCGCGATCTCGAGCCGGCTCTCATAGGGCCACCACCGGGGTTCCGGCGCCCCCTCCAAGAGCCCCTTGGCCAGCGCCCTTAGCCTCGCCCTGTCAAGCCCGGAATCCTCTTCTACCCTCGCCCCCATCGGCGCGACCGACCCCCATGCCTTCGCGCGGCGCCATAAAGGACTCGGACGCCGAAGAGTTGCCGGCGCACGACGACGAAGACGGCGGGGAGGATTCACACCGCAGGGGGGCCAAGGCCTCCCGCGTGGCTGGGCGGTCCACGTGGCAGCGCTTCAAGGCGTGGTTCCGCGACTACCGGCTCTACATCTACGTGCTCTTTTTCGCGGGGAGTTTCGTCCTCTTCCTCCTCGGGGTCCTCTCGATCTGGGCCCAG
The DNA here is from genome assembly GCA_041487695.1 of Thermoplasmata archaeon. GTDB lineage: Archaea > Thermoplasmatota > DTKX01 > DTKX01 > DATEUP01 > DATEUP01. The sequence continues at coordinate 10,988 of JBGPNV010000007.1, forward strand.
CGCCTCTTTGGGGCGGGGCTCGAGGGCTGGTTCAAGTCGATTGGCAGCTACAACAGCTACCTCTTTTTCGCCGGCCTCGTGTGCATCGTGGCGGCGGCCTACCTCTTCGTCGCGTTGCTTTCTAAGCTCTCGGAGTTCCGGCGCCTCGTGTCTACGAAGAGCAAGGGCGACTTCGTGCACAGCCTGGACCGGATCGAGCGGCTCGCCTTCGAGCTCGGCTCGGAGGCCAACGAAGTCGTCGCCGACCGCAAGCGGGAATTCAGGATCCGCCACTGACCGGGGGCCTTCGGGTTGGCCCCTGGGGCACCCCTTCGTTTCCGGTGGAGTGGAACGCCCGTGAGACGGGGCGGCGGGGGTTCCTCCGGGCGACTATAAGAAGGCAGATAAAGCGACTCGGAGTCGGATGCCGCAATGGGCCGAGGGAAGGACCGGAGAGGCTCCGCCAAGGAGCCCCTGCAAAGCCCCGCTAAGCAGTCCAGGCAAGGCTCCGGCGAGGAGTCCGGGCAAGGCTCCGGGAAGGAGTCCAGGCGTGGCTCCGGCAAGGAGTCCAGGCATGGGTCCGGCAAGGAGCCCCGGGCCGAACCGATCGTCGTGCCAGCCGACATGAAGGAGCGCCGTGCCGTTTTGCTCTCGACCCAACGCACGCTCGGCGAGATCCTCGACCTTGCCAAGAGCCTCCCCATCCAAATCACCTCCATCCAAATTCAAGATCGCGACAAGCCCGACCCCCGCGGCTACTTTGGCTCCGGCAAGCTCGAGGAGGTCCGCCGCGAGCTGCGGCCGCTGCGTATCGACCTCGCCATCGTGAATGACCTGCTGAAGCCCTCGCAGCTCCTGCTTGTTCAGAAGACCCTGGGGATCGAGGTCTGGGACCGCGTCCAACTCATCCTGCGCATCTTCGCCGACCGCGCCCGCTCTCCAGAGGCCAAGCTCCAAGTCGAGCGCGCGGAGCTGCAGCGGCAGATCCCCCTCGTGCGAGAAGCGATCAGCCTCTCGAAGAGGGGTGAGAACCCCGGGTTCCTCGCCGGCGGCGAGATTGGCACAGCTACGCTACTCAACCAGATTCGAAAACGTACTACTACAATAGATTCTAGACTAGAGAAGATTAAGAAAGATTCGAGCTTGAGAAGAGAGAGGAGGAAGCGCTCGGGCTACTTCGTCGTCTCCGTTGCCGGTTACACGAATGCGGGAAAGAGCACCCTCGTCCACGCCATCACGGGCGCGGACCTGCTCATTGAGGACCGCATGTTCTCGACGCTTTCAACCACAACCCGCAAAGTCGCCGAACTCAACGGTGTCGTGCTCATGTCCGACACCGTCGGCTTCATTGAATCTCTGCCTCCTTTCATGATTGAGGCTTTCAACTCAACAATCTCGGAGATCTACTTTAGCGACCTCATCCTCCTTGTCGTCGATATCTCCGAAGACGACGACGCCATCGAACGGAAGATGCTCGTCTGCCGTGAAATCCTCGAGGCCGGCGACCGCCAGCCCCCCATCCTCGTCGTCCTCAACAAGCGCGACCAAGTCTCGGCAGACAGCCTTGCTTGGAAAGTGCGAAAACTCAATCTCCACGGCCTCATCGCCGACGGCGCCCACGTCGCTGTCTCAGCGAAAACGGGCGACGGCGTGGCGGAGCTGCTCTCCCTCGTCACTCACCGGATCGACCGCCTCATTACGGCAGTCATCGAACTTGACCCCGCCTCCGGCGCGGGCCTCAAAGAATCCGTATTAAGCTGGCTCTTCGACAACTGCGTGAAGGTTCAGGTCCAGGGCCCCTTCACCTTCCAACTTACTTGCGATGATGCGGTCTTGAAGAGGGCCGAAGCCCAGCTTTCCGCAGGCAACGCGCGCTACACCGTCACCCGCACTTAAACGTAGGCCCTCCCCTCGGCCGGCCCCTTGAACTTCGGTACTTCCAACGGAAGGGGAGGGGTCCCTCTCCAATTCCGACGGGTGAAAAGGGCCCGAAACCCGCTTCGCGGTCCGACGTTCTTGTCGCTTTCTAAGCAACGTCGCGGCAGCCCCGCGTCGGTCCGACCATCGATTTCGCGATTCGCCCTTCCCCTCGATTCGCGTTTTTTTCCGCGCGATTCTTGCGCCCGTGCAACGATTCGGAACCACGAGAACCGACTTGAATCGCCACGTCGGGAACCCTTATCTACCCTCGGGGCATGGTCGGGACTTACCCGAAAAGTTTCGCTTCAGCCCCGCGAATAAACGACCGCCGCACGACCATTCAAATCAAGGAAAGAGGGGAAAGTTCAGTGCTGGGACATGAGGGCCAAGCGGCCGACAGCATTTTCCGGCCCTACCTCCACTCCCGTTCGCTCTTCAAGAAGGACCGCGACATCCTGCGGCCCTCCTACATCCCCGACAAGCTGCCCCACCGCGACGGCCAGATCGACACCCTCGCGTCGATCCTTTCGACCGCCCTCAAGGGCGGGCGCCCCTCGAACGTCCTCATCTTCGGCAAGACTGGCACGGGCAAGACGGCCGTCGTGAAGTACCTGGGGAACGCCATCCAGCACGCCGCCGAGCACCAGGCAACCCATGTCTCGGTGCCCTCCGAGGACCTCTCGAAGGTCCACTTCGTCTACATCAACTGCGAAGTCGTCGACACGCAGTACGGCGTGCTTGCGCACATCGGCAACCGTTTCATCTCGGACTGGGACGAGCGCATCCCGTTCACGGGCTGGCCGACCGAGAAAGTCTACAACCAGCTGAAGCACCAGATCGAGACGATGGGCGGCGTCACCGTGATCGTGCTCGACGAGATCGACAAACTCGTTTACAAGTCGGGCGACGACGTCCTCTTCCACCTCACGCAGATCAACGACGACCTGAAGAACGGCGCGCTCTCGATCGTCGCAATCTCGAACGACCTCAAGTTCACGGAATTCCTCGACGCGCGCGTCCGCTCGCGCCTCGGCGAGGAGCGGCTCGTCTTCCCGCCCTACAACGCGAAGCAGCTCCAGGACATCCTCACGCAGCGCGCGGCCCTCGCCCTCGAGGAGGGGATGGTCGACTCGTCGGTCATCTCGCTGTGTGCCGCGCTCGCGGCCCAGGAGCACGGCGACGCGCGGCGCGCGCTTGACCTCCTGCGCGTGTCGGCCGAACTTGCCGAGCGCGACGGCGCCGACCGGCTCTCGGACCCCTATGTCGTGAAGGCGAAGAACAAGATCGAGCTCGACTGCGTCACGGAAGTCGTGCGCACACTGCCGCTCCAGTCGAAGGTCGTGCTTCTCTCGATCTTCGTCAACGAGAACCAGGGCGAAGGGGCATCGACAACGGGCGAGGTCTACGACACCTACCGGGACCTGTGCCGGCGCTCGGGCTTCGTGCCACTCACGCAGCGGCGGATTACCGACTTTATCTCGGAGCTCGACATGCTTGGGATCATCACGGCCCGCCTCAAGTCGTTCGGGCGCGGCGGGCGCACGCGGGAGATTTCCCTTGGCGTATCGACCGGCGAGCTTCGCAAGGTCCTCTCGGAGGACGAGATGATCCGTGACCTGCTCGACTACGTGCCTTCGCAGCAGCGGCTGCCGTGACCGGCGCCTACCACGAACGGCCGCCTCGCCTGCGGCCGCCGCTTTTCTTCCGGATCCCCTCGAGTTCGAGGCGCCGCTCTTCCCTGCGCTCCGTGCGTTTGGCCCCTCCCGGCAACTTGTCCCACGCGCCGTGCCACTTGGCGCGCCAGGTTGCCGGGATGCGGCTCGTCAACCGGTCGCCGTAGCGCTCCCAGGCCTTCTCGACGACGAAGGGGCCGACGGCAATCACGACGATGGCGATCCCCAGGTTCGTCCACGTGTTGCCGGGCGTGCAGGAGGGCGGGCAGGGCGAGCGGCCGGCCGCCAGCTTGATCGCCCCGAACCAGGGGAGCTCGCCCTGCGCCTTGCCGACGAGCCACTCGGCCCTCACCGGCTGCACCGTCGGCGTCGCGCGGTTCGAGAACACGGTGAGGTGCCCCTGGTCGACCGCCGTGTTGTGGTCGCCCTTAGTGATGAAGCCGACCGTGAAGCCCGACATGTTGTTGGAGAAGGAGCTCGCAAGGGCCCGCAGGTCCACGGTGAGGTTCATGAGGTACCCGACGCCATCTTCCCCGGCGCCGTGCCAGGTCCACACGGGCCCGATATCGAAGACCTGGTCGGAGCGGACGGCGAACCGGTCTGGCCGCCCAATCTCGGGGAAGTCGAAGGACAAGACGCCTGTCCGGTTCGTTTCGGTGGCGTTGTAGACGATCCGGGTGATCGCGCGGTGGATGATCGGCGTAAGCTCGAAGTGGCCGTTCTTCGCGTAGATGATGACATCCCCGAAGGTCCCATACGTCTCGTAGCCCCTCTTTGTCGCCTCCATGTAGGTGATGATGTCGCCGTCGCCGCCGACTTTCTTCACGAGCGTGAGGTCGCCCGTGTCGATAACGCCGAGGAAGGAGTGGTCGTTCGCGTGCTGCATCGAGGGGGATTCGATGACGACCATGGGGGGCCATGTGCCGGAGTAGGCGAACACGCCGCCGATCACGACCGCGACGGCCAGGGCAGCGATCCCGACGTCGCGCAGGAGGAGCAGGAACCCGTTCGGGCTTCCTGGCCGATTGGCCGGCTTTCGCTCCGAGGAGCGGGGGCTTGCGCTTAAGGGCATTTCGCTCGGGAAGATGGGGGCCCCCATTCAAGCCTTGTGGGACGTGCCTCGGCGTGAGGAGGCCGCCGGTGGTTCAAATGCGCCCGCACCCAAGGATTAAATCGGGGGACGTCCTCCCCGCTTTTCGCGAGAAATTCGCGGGGATGGGTCCCAATCCTTGCAGCGGTCAGGGGACGCTTCCCGGGGGCACGAACCGCCCCCTGGGGACGACCCGGACCGCATCACCCTCGATGAGTACTTCATGCGCATGGCCCACCTCGTGAAGATGCGGGGGACGTGCCGCCGGCGCAAGGTCGGTGCCGTCGTCGTGCGCGAGAAAATGGTGGTCTCGACCGGGTACAACGGCGCGCCGCGCGGCGTGCCACACTGCTCTTCGGAGACTGGCTGCCTCACCGATGACGAGGCGATTGCGGCGGGGCGGCGGGCCTCGGTGTGCATGGCCGCCCACGCGGAGATCAACGCGATCGTCCAAGCCGGCTACAACAACGTCTCTGTAAAGGGAGGGACGCTCTTCTGCACGACCTTCCCCTGCAACTTTTGCTCGAAGGCCATCGTGAACGCGGGGGTCCGCGAGATCGTTTACGAAGAGGGGTACCCCGACGAGCTGTCTCAGAAGATCCTCGCCTACACGGACATCCGCGTCCGCCGCTACGAGACTGGCACGCCCCAGCCGGCCCTGGCGCCGCGCGCGCCCGACGAGGCCCCCGAATGACCGGGGGCCATCGTTCACCGCGCCGTCCACGCCCCAGCGACACGTTTTAAGGGGAAGCCCAAGATCAGGCCGTGGGGCTCGGGGGCGTTGAGGTGACGGGAGAGGTGCCTCGACAGAGGCGGCCGCCGCGACCGCCCGAGCCCAACGCCGCCCCGCCGCGCGCCGCCTCGCCCTCTCAAGCCGCGGCACCCGTGGTGCGCGTGACGCCCGGCGCGACGGCCGACACCGCGCGCATCGAGTACGCCGGCGAGTCCAAGCTCGTCGTGCAGTGGGAGGCCGAAGCGGCGCTCGAAATGGCGCGGGAGAACCCGAAGCACTCGCTCGAGCTCTACGAGGTGATCCTCGCCGCCTTCCCGCACTACGCCAAGGCGTGGTACAACAAGGCGGTCATCCTCCACACGGTGTTCCGCGAGTACGACCGGGCGCTCGACGCGTACAGCCGCGCGCACGAGGCCCTGCCCCAGAACCTCGACATCCTCCACAACAAGGCGAAACTCCTTGGCGAGATGCGGCGCACGCAGGAGGCCCAGGCGGTCTACGAGCAGGTCCTCCGCGTCGACCCGAACTACCTCATGAGCCTCGAAGGGTACGCGGCCCTCCTCATCAATGCCGGGGCCCCCGAAAAGGCCGAGCCGCTCCTCGTGCGGGCCGAGCGCATCTATGAGAAGAAGGGGCGCGACCCGTACCGGGCGACCCAGCTGCTTGCCACGGCCTACTCGAACCTCGGGCGCAACAAAGAGGCGCTCAAGGCGATCGACCGGGCCCTCGACGCCCACCCCAAGGACGACTCGCTCTGGGAGGCCCGCGGGATCGCGCTTTCGAACATGGAGAAGTACCGGGAGGCCGTCGAGTGCCTCACGAAGGCCCTGCGCATCAACCGCGCGAACCGCTTCGCGTTCGACACGCGCCAGCAGCTCCTCGAGGTGTGCAAGCAGCACAAGATCCGCTTCCGCGAGGACGAACTCGCGTTTTGAGCGAAGGGGGGGCCCGGCGCAAATCTTCTAAATAGGGCCGCTCCACGTCCCCAGCCCCGTGGACGTCGCGAAGGCTGTCGCAGGGGCGATTGCCTCGGCCCACGCGTGCGGCGCATGCGGGGCGATGTTCCCGGATGGGGCGCTGCGCGACTTCGCGGGCGTCCCCGTTTGCGTCGACGACTACCGCGCGCTTGAGCTCCTAACGCTCCTTGAGCTCCCCGCCGAGCCCGACCTCAAGATCCTAAACCGTCTCCTCTCGGTTCCCCCAGGGGGCGAAGCACCTGCGGGCCCGCGCCGGCGCTTTGCGGCGCTCTGGAAATTCGCATCGCGCTACGCGCCCGGCGGCGCGGAGAGTCTGCTTTCGACGGCCGCGCGCGGCACGCCTGGCACGGGGATGCAGGAACTCATGTGGGTCCTGCTCGCCGCCGTTGGGCTCCTGCGCGCCGGGGGGAGCAACGGCACCCGCCCGCTCGAGGGGCGGTCGCTCTCGCTCCTGCTAAACCTCGGGGCGCGCGTCGGGATGGACGTCGCGTGGGCGGCGATGCAGGACACGGGGATCGCGAAGCGCGACCTCGACAAGGTCGGCGCAGAGTGGGTCTACGAGGACCTCGTTGCGCCCGCGGGCGCGGACCTCGCCCGGCTCTCCACCGAGAAGGACGCCTTTGCGCGCTACATCCGTGGGCTCAAGGTGAAGGTCGACGTCCTCGTGAGGGAGGCCGAAGGGCACCGCGACGACACGGACATCCCGCTCGAGCTCATCGCGCGCACGGCCGATGAGATCCTGGCGGCGTTTTCAATGATGGAAGGACGGCGGGGCGGCGGGCCGCCTTGAACCGCTACTCTTCTTCCCCGTGGCGCCCGTGGCGCTTCCGGAACCCCTTCGCCACCACGTAGACCTCCGAGCTCTGCGCCCTCGAGGCCTCCGGCGCGTGCACTTTGACAAACGTGAACTCCCTCCGGACCTCGGAAAGGAGCTTCGCGAAGTCCGCCCCCTCGAACACTTTGGCGCAGAAGCTGCCCCCCGGGCGCAGGAGGGCCCGAGCCGTCCCCAGGGCTTTCCGGGAGAGGACGACCGACTTCGCCTGGTCGACCGAGTAGACGCCCGAAATGTTCGGCGACATGTCCGAAATTACCGCGTCCGCCCCGCGCCCCGTCGGTCGGAGCTCACGGAGGAGGAGCCGCACCTCGGCAAGCGTCTCGCCCTTCGTCATGTCGCCCTTGATGAACCGCGCGGGCGGCAGCTTCCGGATTTTGTCGAGGTCGACGCCGATGACGCCGCCGCGCTCGCCCACGATCTCAAGTGCCGCTTGCGACCAGCCACCGGGGGCCGCCCCCAGGTCCACGACGAGCGAACCCCGGCGCAGGATGCGGTAGCGCGCCTGGATCTGCATGAGCTTGTAGGCCGCCCGCGAGCGGTACCCCTCGCGCTTGGCTTTCTTCCAGAACGCGTCGTCGCGCCGCTGGCGCACCCACCGCTCCGTCAAGCCCCCTGCGCCTCCGCTAGGGGTGGAAGAAAAGGCACGCGCGCAAAGAACCTATGCGGCGCGCTTGGGGCGAAGCTTGCCAACGATCCCCTTGAGGCCGGCGGCCTGTCGCTTGAGGGCATTCACGAGGCCGCCCATCTTGAGGCGCGAGGGCAGTGACTTCAAGGTCGTCACGGCGCGCCGAAGGCGCAGGCGGTCAACCAGCCGGTTCGCCTGCGCGATGCCCGGCAGGGGCCCCTTGCCCGCCTTCACGCGCTGCTCGTTGAGGTACCAGGCCGCCACCCCGAGGAGGAGGAGCCCAAGGACCGCAAGCAGCCAGCCCGGCAGCACGCCGCCGCCGCTTGGGACCGCCGGGCCCCGCGGCCCGAGCTTCACATTCGTGAGGTCGAAGACCGGCCGCCTCATCACGATCGAGCCGTTCGAGCCCATCGACCCGTTGTCCTCGAAACGCCACTGCGCGTAGCTTGCATGGAGGTCGTTGGGCTCGAGCACGATGGGCGCGTCCGGCGAGGTCGCCAGGTGCGCCCGGAGCCCAAAGGAGTAGGGGAGGCGCATCTCCTTGTATTGGTACGGCGGCAGCCTGTCCTGCAAGCGGACGCCCGCGCCGGTCACCGAGAACTTCCAGATATCGCCGCCTGCGCCTCCCACATCAATCGTGGCGGTCTTGTGGCCATTGCCCGAAAGGAGGGAACCGCTAAGGCTCGACCCGTCGGGTTTTTCGACCATGTAATTCACGGTGCCGGCCGAGCGGTCGACGAGGTTGATCGTGCTGTAGGTGAGGTCGAGGTCGATCGACGTCGTCCCGTTGGGCACGAACACGAGCTTCGTCGAGTTCTGCACAAGCAGCACTTTGCCGTTCTGGTCGTTGTAGCGCGTGAACTCGCCCGACCAGCCGGTCACGAGCGTGTCCGTCTGCGACGAGAAGTCCCTGTCCGTGGCCACGGGGCGCCCCTCGGTCTTCAGCCCCTTCCATTGGTAGTAGGCGTCGAGGACCGTGACCTTGGGGTCCATCGAGCGCATCTTCTGGAGGACGAGCGCGAGCGCAATCGCCTGGTTCATGTCCGCCATCCCGTACCCCTGGGCATAGTCCCGCGGCAGGTCGAGCATCCCCGTCGTCCCGTTGTATTGGGGCACGAAGTTGTCCCCGCCCACCGAGTTGTTGCCGGGCTTGAGGAAATTCGCCGTGAGCTTCATGATGAGCTCGGTCTCGTGGATGCGCGTGCGGGGGTTCGTGAACCAGTTCTGCTGGTCCTCGCTCGAGTTCGAGGCGCTCCCGTAGTCCGCGTGGTAGTCGGACACCCGCAGCGAGGGGGCCGCCTGGAAAAGGAGCGCGACCTCGCCCGCCACATGCGGCGTCGCCATCGACGTGCCGGAGATTGCCATGTAGTAGGGGTCGCACTGGTAGTCCTTCCCCGCCGGGAGCCCCTGCGCGCACACCTCGAGCGTGATCAACGTAAGCCTGGCTCGCGTCGAGTTGATCGCCAAGCCCGGCGCGCCGATGTCCGGCCAGGTCGCGTTATCCGTGGCAAGCCCGCGAGAGGAGAAGGTCGTCATCCCGGAGCCGTCGCGCGTGTAGGCCGCCACGGAGATCGCCGCCGGCGTGTTCGAGTACGGGTTCGTGGAGAGCCTCGAGCCATCGTGGTCGTTCGACCCGTCGTTCCCGGCCGCGAACGTCACGACTACATTGTTGTCGTAGGTGAGCTTCTCCGTGACGATTGTGATCGAGTCGTTCGGGTCGTAGGGCGCGCCGGACGTGCCCCATGAGTTTGTCGCGCAGCGGATGTTGTAGGGGTTGTTGCCCGGGCGCGAGTTGTCGTAGACCCACTCGAGGGCGCCCAGCGCGTTCAGGATCGCGGTGGCCTCGCCCGTCGACAGGGCGACAAGGTTCGCCCCCGGCGCGACCCCGCGGCGCGCGCCGGCCGACACGTCGCCGTTGCCGGCCACCGTGCCCGCCACGTGCGTGCCGTGCCCCGACGAGGTGTCGGAGTTCTCGACCTGGTACCACACGAGGTTCGAGTCGGACTTGAGGTTCAGGAGGACCTTGCTGCCGTAGTTGAGGTCTGGGTGGCCCGCGTCGACGCCCGAGTCGACGATGGCGACCGTCACGCCGCGGCCGTCGATTTCGGGGTACTGGAGCGATTGGTCTTTCACCACGGCGTTCCACACGCGCGTCGCGTTCACGGTGAAGGTCGAGTTGTCCATCATGTACTCCAGCGGCCGGTTCCATTCGATCCATGCGACCCGCGGGTCGAGCGAGGCTCGCCAGACGGCATCGGGGCGCCCGACCGCGTAGACTGTGGGGACGACGTGGAACGTGTGCCGCGGCTCGAGCCCGGCATCGAAGAGGTGGCCCCGGTCGTAGACCGTGGGGTCTGAGCTGAAGCGCACGAGCACTTCGATGTCTTGGTCCGGGGGCCAGCCCGAGAGCACCTGTTCGAGGTAGTCATTCACCACGTGCCGGTTCTGCGCGCCGGCCGTCCCCACGGCGAGCGAAACGAGCGGGAGGCCGAAGAGCATCATCGCGGCAGCCAGACAGGTCAGCCGGGAAGGGGCCAAAGGGTCACCAACAGGGGATTTTTCTGATGCTGAGGGGTGTATTTAATCTAAGGCTTTTCTCCGGGAAATTCACGCGCGGAGCGGCCCGCCCACGCCCCACGAGGGGGTCCCACCGTCCTGGCGCTGGCGAAGTCTCCCACAGACTTATCTTACGTTAACGCCGCTGGGCCGAAAGTCGCCATTCGCGTTCCCTGAACGGGCCAAGTGGGGGGTTCCCGCATCGTCACCTCGAAGAGCCGGATTCCGCGCCTCGCGCTTCCCTGTGCCCTGCTTTTGACCCTCCTGGCCGCCCTCGCCGTCCTTTCTGGCGTCGCCTCGGCCGCCGGCAGCGGCGACTACCCGCCGCCCGCCTCCGGCGACTGGTGGGTTCAGAACCCCACAACGGTCTCGAACGAAACGCTCGTCCTCAACGGCACCCTCTACGTGTACCTGGGGACCCTCAGCCTCGACAATGTCACCCTCCTCATCAACAGCACCGCGTCGGCCACCTACGGGATCTACATTTACAGCAGGCCGTCGACACTCTACGTAAACAACTCGGTCGTGACGACCGAAGACGGGACTCACCGGTTCTATTGGTACTCGTACGGGACCCTGCGCATCGAGCGCTCCAACCTCTCCCGGATGTCCACGTACGGGGTGTACACCTACTCGGGCGACCTCGTCATCCGGAACAACGAGATCCACGACGGCTCGTACGGGGGCGTCTCGGCCTTCTACTCCGCTTCCGCAGCGACCCTCCAAGTATCCAACAACACCTTCTACGGCATCGGCTACTTCGCCATGTTCCTCCAGTTCTACTCCTACTTCGGCGCCTTTGACGGGTACCACGACCTTTCCGCCGACTTCATCGTACGCGACAACATCGTACGCGACAACATCGGCGGCGGGATCTACGTCTACCGCTACTTCTACGACTACCTCAACACGGCCTCGAACATGCGCTCGAACCTCACGGTCGAGAACAACCAGTTCCTGCGAAACCGCGGACCGGGGCTCTACGTCTACAACAGCGTCTGGAACGCCCAGGGCGGCCCCGCCGCCACCGTGACCTTCACGGGCCGCCTCAACATCACGGGCAACACCTTCTCGGAGAACGCCGCCTACGAGGCCGTGTTCCTCGAGAACGCGATCACGTCGACGTTTTCCTCGAGCTGCCGCGTCGACCTCCAGCTCAATTTCTCGAACAACCGGGTCTTCAACAACTCCGGCGCCGGCGTGTACATCGATTACCTCAACAGCGCCGACCACTCGAGCGGCGCCGACGTCACGAATGACGGCTCCATGCTCTTTGCCAACAACACGATCCAATACAACCAGGGCTACGGGCTGCGCATTTACCGGTACGCCTCAGCCAGCCTTGCGCGCAACGCCACAATCAACGGCACGATCTCGATCCTCAACAATACGATCACGAACAACGCGGACGCCGGTGTGTACGTCTGGAACTACGCCTACTCGACGGACGCCTACAGCGCGCTCCTCGACGGCCCCGTGCGCATCGAGAACAACACGGCGACCTACAATCAAGGCTATGGGATCTACACCTACAACTACGTCCAGAAGTACCAGGGCGACCAAAACGGGACTGCGGAGATCCGGGGGCCCCTTACCGTACGCAACAATGTGGTCGCGTTCAACCTCGGGTACAACGCCGTCCAGGTCACGCGGGCGGCGGCGTCCTACACGGGCTCCACCGCGTACCTCGGCGGCGACATCGACGTCTCGTCGAACCGCGTCTACAACAACTCCGGCAATGGCATCGACATCCAGTTTTCGTCCTACAAGTACCTCGGGAAAGCGAGCGGCCTCTCGATCATCGAGTCGAACCTCACCCTCGAAGGCAACTGGGTCGCCAACAACTCCCTCTACATCGGCGTGTCGATCGACCGCGTCTCGACGACCTACTACTCGTCGGCCTCGAAGTTGCTTGGGTGGACGCGCATCCGCGGCAACCTCATCGAGGGCCACGACTCGAACGGCCTCTTTGTCCAGCAGCGGACGCTGAACTACTACGGCTCGTCGGGCGCCGAGTCCCTCCAGCGGGGCGACATCCTCGTCGAGAACAACATTGTGCGCAAGAACAACCAGGCGGCCGCCTACTTCTACTACTACACCTACAGCTACTACTCGACGTCGTGCCGCGTGGAGTCGAACTTCACGGTGCGCAACAACACGGTCACGGACAACCAGAACACGGGCTTCTACGGCTACTTCTACGCCTGGGCCGACACGGCCCTTTCGGGCGACACCCAGCTCAAGAGCGAGGTCGACGTGCGCGACAACGACTTCTCCAGGAACAAGGGGCAGGGCTTCATCCTCTACCGCTACGCGGTCTCCTCACGCACGCCGGGCAACGACGCGGCGATCGTAGGCAACGCAACCCTCGCAAACAATGTGGCGGGGTCGAACCTTGAAACGGGTCTCTACCTCTACGACTACGCGTCGAACAGCCAGGGTGACACGGGGGCGGCCGCGAGGATCGTGGGGGCCTACACGGCGGTAAACAACACGCTGAACTACAACCTTGGGTACCTCGGAGGGCTCGTCATATCAGCCTACATTTCGGCCTACGAGACGCAGACGGGCTCGCGCTTCTCGCCGGTCAGCCTGCTTGGGAACACCGTGCAGGGGAACTCGGGCTACGGCGTCTACATCGCGCTTTCGATGGACCAGTACTACTTCAAGTCCGCGACCGACCGGGGGTTTGCCAACGACACGAGCGACTTCCGCATCTCAGGCAACGCGATCGACGCGAACTCCCGCGGCGGGCTCTACCTGGTCTTCTCCGTGGGCTCCGAAGTCGCGGCCACGACGGCGAACCCGCGCGTCGAGAAAAATTCCTTCTCGGGCAACCACGGCAGCTACGCGCTGTTCCTCGGGCTCTACGCGCTTACCGGCTTTGCCACAGTCCGGGACAACCAGATCTCCTCGAACGAGGTCGCTGGCGTCGTCGCGGCCGTCACGGACGGCGGCGGCACGGGCTTCCTCTTCGAGAACAACACGCTGCGCCAGAACATCGCGTCGAGCTACGGTGTGACCGTGGACTTTGGCGGCGCGGCCTTCAACCTCACGGTCGACCTCAACGCGATCGTGCAGAACGAGGTCGACGGCGGCCCCTTCTTCGCGATCACGAACAATGGGCGCACACAGATCTTCTGGAACACCGCCCGCGGGGGCTTGAACACGACCGCCGTTTTCGACATCGCCGCGGCCTCGTCCTCCGCCCAAGTCACGGTCCAAAACAACACCCTCGACGGCAACGGGGGCAAGGGGGTCACGGTGGTGACCGAGGGGCTCGTCCTCGTTGAGTGGAACACGGCTTCGAACAACACGCGCGACGGGCTCGTCGTCCTCACGGGCGGCGACTACCTGTCGTCCCTTGCGCGCATCACGATCTCGAACAACACGGCCGACGGCAACGGCGGGAACGGCATCTGGGGGTACGCGACCAACCGCCTCGTCGTCCAGGACAACAGGGCCCGCGGCAATGGGCTTGCAGGCGTGCGCATCAACTACCTGGCCTCCGCGCCCCAAGTCGAACGCAACAACCTCACCGGCAACCGCTACGGGCTCCTCCTCTCGGGCAACGGCACCTCGCCGCTCACGGCCTCCTACCCGCTGCGGAACCTGGTGATCCAGGGTTCGGTCTCCGCCGGCCTCTACGTCGACGATGTGGCGGTCTCCCTCTACAATTCGACGATCACCTCGCCCTTCGGCGTCGACCTCTCCGTACGGCAAGCGCGCATCGACGCCTACGGCACGACCGTCGGGTACGGCAAGGGGGAGGTCCGCGGCTCGGGCTCGATCCACGTGTGGTGGAACCTCTCGTTCCGCGTCGTGTGGCAAAGCGGCGCGCCGGTCCCCTCCCCTTCGATCCAGATGAACGGCTCGACGGGCGCCGAGTACGGTCAAAAAGTCGCCAACGTGACGGGCCGGGTGGCCCCCTTCCTCGCGGAGGAGTGGGCGATGCAAGACGCCTCGCGGCTCCTGTGGTCGCCCTACACATTCACGGCGTTCAAGGCCGGCGAAGAGGGCTCGAACACGACGGCCCTCGACCGCGACAAGGAGGTGTGGATCTTCATCCAGGACCGCCACCCGCCGTCCCTCACGATCGACAGGCCGAACGACGGCGCGATCTACAACCGCTCCTTCGTCTCGTACGCCGGCAATGCGAGCGACCAAGGCTCGGGGCTTGCGCGCCTCGAACTCGGCGTCGACAGCACGGTGCTCGTGCCCTACGGCGTCGGGCCCACGGGCGCGTTTGCGGGCGGCTTCACGCTCCCGGACGGGGCGCACCAGGCGTCCTTCCACGCGATCGACATCGCGGGGGCCGACACCTGGGTCTTCGTCAACTTCACCGTCGACACGACCCCCCCGCGCCTCGTTCGCGTGGCGCCCACGTTCAACCTCACGAACGTCTCCGTGGTGACGGTCGTCTACCAGACGGACCCCGACGTCGTGACCTCTTCGATCCTCTACGAAACGCTCACCCTGCGCTCCGACGCGACCTTCACGACGGACGTGCGGCTCTTCGAGGGGATCAACCTCTTCCGCATCCGCGCGACGGACCGCGCAGGCAACAGCAACGAGACCGTGCTCGCGCTCTCCCTCGACACGCTCCCGCCCTCGATCACCCTCGACACGCCGGAGGACGGCTTCCTCACGAACAACCCGATCATCCTCTTTGGGGGCTCGACGGAGGCCAATGCGGAGTTCCGCATCGCCGGCCAGCTGAAGACCCTGCTTGCCGGCGGCGCCTTCGAGGAGGCGGTCCCGCTTTCGGAGGGCAACAACACGGTCGAGCTCTCGGCCCGCGACGGCGCGGGCAACTGGGGCTACCTGCGCGTCCACGGTGTGCTCGACCGCTCGCCACCCTTCTTGCGCGTGACCTCGCCGGCCGAAGGGTCCGTGACAGCCTCGGAGTTCGTGTCCGTCCAGGGCGATGTCGAGGAGGGCGCCCTCCTCTTCATCAACGGCGCGGGCGTCTTCGCGATCGGCTCTTTCAGCCAGTCCGTCCACCTCAACGAAGGCTCCAACACGATCAACGTCGCCGCGCGCGACGGCGCGGGCAACGAGGCGCGGGTGACGCGGACCGTGTTCAAGGACACGACCGTGCCCTTCCTCGACATCCTCGACCCGGCGGGGTGGCACGGCTGGACGAACCGGCCCTTCTACACGATCCGCGGGCTCACCGAGGCTTTCGCCAACGTATCCGGCGGCGCCTTCCGCGTGGCGGCCGATGCGACGGGGGCCTTCGAGCTCACGGTGAACCTCAGCCAGGAAGAGACGATCCTGCGCATCGAGGCGGTCGACCGGATCGGGAACCGCAAC
>JBGPNV010000008.1:0-26277 GCA_041487695.1 Thermoplasmata archaeon
GAGGGCGTGTCGACCGCGCCGATCACGTTGAGGAGTGTCGACTTGCCGCAGCCCGACGGGCCCATGACCGCGACGAAAGCGCCCTTCGGGATGTCGAGCGTGACGCCGGCAAGGGCGCGGACGGGCGAGGTCCCGGTCAGGTAGACCTTGTGCACGTTGGTGAGGCGGATGATGGGTAGAGGGCCAGCGTCGGTCAAGGGGGGCTCCCGCGTGGGGAGGGGGGGTCACGGGGAAGAACCCACCGCTGGTCCTCAATAGTACATTCCGGCCGAGGGGCCGGAGGGCGTGGGGCCCAGGCGCGACTGGGAGGACGCCATTGCGGCCTCGACGGCGCGCTTGATCTGCTTCTCGAGGTCCTCGGCCTGCTTGAGGAGAGGCTCCAGGTTCACCTCGATGGACTTGAGGAGCTGGTCGACGACATGGAGGAGGGCGGCTGCGGCCCGCGCGTCGGGGAAGTCCTTGAAGGCCTCGGCAAGCAGGCACGAGGCGTCGACTTTGCGCTGCTCGGCAAGCCACAGGATGACGCCCGAGACGCCCGAGATGACGCCCGCGTCCATCTCAGGGACCTTCTCGCGCTTGAGCATGGCGCGAGCGCGGTCGGTCGCGCCCACACCCCAGACGACGGAGGGCGGAGCGGCGACCGACCTCTCGGGCACCGTGTCCGGTGAGGGGGCGTCCTTGGGCAACCCTTCGAGGGAGATGAGGTCACGGCAGCCGTGCTTCTGGGCCCACTCGAGGAGCGCATCGGCCATGGGGAAAGCGCCGATATCCGGGACCGGGAACTCCGACATGAGGATGAACACCTGGTCGCAGGTACCGTCGAGCCCGCAGACCTTCTCCCCGCCATAGAGGCGCACGGGGGGCAGCGCGCGGCCGCCGTAGACGACGGCGACGGGGGGCAGCCACGGCGCCGTGACCGTCCCCTTGAGCTTCAACTTGAGTTCGGCGACGAGGTAGGAGGCCGCGATCGTGGAGACGAGGCCGATCGTGGGGAAGGCTTCGATCAGCATGGCATTCTTGAGGTCGAGCTCTTCGAATTCGTGGATTGTAACGGGTCCGCGGGTAAGGCTGGTCAAGGTGGGGCGACCTCCTCGGTGCACAGAGGCAGGTGGTGAGGGCGGTCGCGGTCGATAAACGTTGGCGGGCGCTTGGGGGGGCTTTAGGGCCTCGCGACTTCCCCGAGCGCCGCTTCCCAATCCTTGGCGACCTTGGGCCAGGAGAAGCGCTCCGCGCGCGTCCGGCCTGCGCGGGAAAGGGACTTGCGCAGGGAGGCGTCCTCGACAAGTTCGTTGAGCGCGCGGCCGAGCCCGTCGGCGTCGCCGGGCGGCAGGAGGCGGGCGGCCTCCCCGGCGACTTCGGGGATCCCGCCGACGCTCGTGGAGAGGACGGGGCACCCCAGGTCGAGGGCTTCGAGGACGGCGAGCCCGGTGGGTTCGAAGGTGGCAGGGTAGGCGAAGAACTCGGCCTGCGCGAGGAGCTGGCGCTTGCGCGCCTCGCCGACGTAGCCTTCGAAGGCGAACCGCAGGTCGACCTTGAACGCGTGGGCTTGGGCTTTCAGGGACTCGAGTTCGGGGCCCTGCCCGACGAGGACGAACGTGAGAGGCGCCTTGAGGTCGCGCGCGGCTTCCACGAGGAGGTCGAGGCCCTTCGTGCGCTCGATGCGGCCCACAAAGACGGCGTAGGGCTCCTTCACGAGGCGGGGGGCCGCCCGGAGCCTGGCAAGCTCCTCGTCGCTCGTGGGGGTGAGCCCGTTGGGGACCACGCGGAGTTTGGAGAGGGGGATCCCCTTGCCGCGCAGGTCGCGGCGGATGAAGTCCGAGGCGCAGACGGCGAGGTCGCAGTTGCGCAGGAAGAACTTGAGCACGGAATCGGAGAGGTAGGCGGCCCGCCCTTCGGCGCCCTCCCCGCGGGCAAACGAGTTGTGGACCGTGAAGACGATGGGCGTGCCCTTCCGCAGCTTGCGCGCCGAGCGCGTGTAGTCGGGCGTCCACATGTAGTGGATGTCGACGACGTCGCAGGGGTCCCCTTCGAGGGCGCGCGCAAACCCCTCGGCCGTGAGGAAGGCGGGGTCGTAGGAGGACGCGTCGTAGAGGGGGGCAGGCAGGCGCTTCACGCGCACGCCGCCGGCCTCCGCGTCGGGGGGCGCGTGCGCGTAGCGGCCCGAGACGGCGCTGACCGTGTGACCCGCCCGCGCAAGTTCGCGGCCGAGGCCTAGGATGCGCCGGTCGACCCCGCCGCGGCGCTCGGAAAAGTAGGGGTTCACGGAGAGGATGCGCGTCCGCCTGCCCCCGGGGGGGAAAGGCCGCGGGGCCCGAGATAAACCTGGGGCCCCTCAACCGAGAGGGCCGCGCCGGCCTCCCTGCCCGAGGGCGCCCAAAGGACTATAGGCGGAGGCCGAATCGTCAAAGTGCCTTGGCCCCCCCGACCCTATCCGTGGTTGTCCCCACGTGGAACGAAGGCAAGTACCTGGAGGGGCTCCTCGATTCCCTCGACAAGCAGACCCACAACGGGTTCGAGGTCGTCGTGGCAGACTCCGGCAGCGAGGACCAGACCGCCGAGGTCGCCGCACGCCACGGCGCAAGGCTCGTCCAGGGCCCGAGGAGCGGGCCGGCCGAGGGGCGCAACCGCGGCGCAAGGGAGGCCAAGGGCGAGGTCGTCGTGTTCCTCGACAGCGACTGTGTGGCCGACCCCGGGCTCATCGAGGGCGTCGAGGAGGCCTGCAAGGACCCGGCGGTGATCGGCGGGGCGTTCCGGTTCGTGCCGCTCGACGGCAAGAGGGTCGACCGCCTGCTCTACACCTTCGCGAACGTCTACCAGGAGGTCATGATCAACCTCGGGATCTACCACAACGCCGGCTACGGGTTCTTCTACCGCAAGAAGGTCTTCGAGGAGATCGGAGGCATGCGCGAGGACCTCGTCCTCAATGAGACCCACGACCTGGCGATGCGGACGCGGGGAAAGGGGCTTTTCGTGTTCCTGAAGACGCCTGTCTACACTTCGATGCGCAGGTACCGCAAGTACGGTTACTTTGAGACCGTGATGAAGCTCTACGTCCGCTCGACAATCTACTATTATCTTACGAAGACGACGCCCTCGGACAAGTTTGAGTTCAGGCCCGCGCGGTGAGGGATGGAGGGCCCCTCCGAAGAGTGTATTAACGCATTATGAACATGGTATTACGATAGTATGACCGTCGTACGCCGCTGTGTCAGCCTCTCGTTCGAACTCGACCAGGCGCTTGTGAGCCTTGCCACCTCGCGCCGAGAATCGGTCTCCGCTCTCGTGGAAACGCTCCTGCGGGAGCACAAGTTGGTCCGCGACGACATTGAGCTTGGCAGGCTAGAAATGGCGCTCCCCGACGGCCCCTGGGCCTTGCCAGGGCCCGGGAGCCACCTGCGCGAAATCCTCAAGGAGGCGGAGGCAAAGGCTTCCACATCGGGTGCAAAACCCCCCAGCCGGTCTCGTCGAAAGGCGGGCCTGATTCCATGAACCCCGCGTTCTTGTAGAATGCGATCACGGATGGGTCGCTCACCGCCCCAAGCGTCATCGCCTGTGCGCCCTGGACGCCAGCAAGGGCCTCCGCGGCCCTGAGGAGCGGCATCCGGATCCGCAAGCCTCGGATGCGTTCGATGGCGCCGTTGGTCGAAAGGTATTCGACGTGGAGCCCGTCTGGGCGCCGTGCAAGGGCAATGGCACCCACCACGACGCCTTCGAAATCCGCGACAAGGACGACCTTTCCATTCGTCGGCCGGTGGAAGGCCGCCCATGTTTCAATGGTGATGCGACCCGCGAGCAGGCCCGCGCCCTCGAAAGGCTGGTCGAGGTCGGAGGCCTGAAGGAGGCGAACCAGGGGCTCAAATGGCGCGTCAGGGGCCGTGCACGGCGACACGGGGGCGCCCGGCTCTTAGCGCCGTGGTGAGAACCATCACGAATCTCTCCATGAATCGGCGGCCCGCCCCCGTCGCGCCCGCGCGCACCCCGCCCTCCGATGCCTTTTTATCCGAAAGGCTCCGCTTGGCGCTCGGGATGCACGGGACCACCACCATGGTTAGCGGGCGCGCTCGCCCGCCGCCGCACGGGCCGGCCCCCCGGGGGCCTTGACGCGTCGTTCGACTTCGTGGCCGTGGCCGTCGTCCTTGCCGCCGCGCTGGTCGGCGCCGCCGTTTCGGCGAAGCTCCGCCAGTCGGCGATCCTGGGCTACCTTGCCGTCGGCGTGCTCCTCGGGTGGCTTGCCACGGAGTACCTCACCCCGAGGTTCGGCATCGAGGTCGTCCACAACGAGTCGGTCGCGATGCTGTCGGACCTCGGGGTCGCGTTCCTGCTCTTCTTCGTCGGCCTCGAGGTCTCGGTCGCCCGGCTGCGCTCGGCGGGCCGCCCCGCCGCGGTGCTCGCCATCGCGGACGTGGCGGTCCTCTACTTTTCCGGCACGCTACTCGGGTTTGCGCTCGGCTGGCCCCTGCAGGACACCCTCTTCCTGGCCGGCATCCTCGCCATGTCCTCCGTCGGGGTGGCCGCCAAATCGCTCACGGACATGAAGCGGCTCGCCAACGACGAGACGGCCACGCTGCTTGGCATGATGATCGTCGAGGACTTCATCACGATGATCATCCTCGCGGTCACGACCGCTTGGGCGGTCGGTTCCTCCGACGCGGGGATGATCAGCCAGTCGCTCCAGGCGGTAGCGATTGTCTACGGCGCGCTGATCGCGATTTCCCTCCTCGTCGTCCCCCGGCTCTACCGCCGAATCGAACGTGTGCGCAACGACGAGGTGTTTGCGCTCCTCGCGCTCGGCCTCATCTTCGCCTCCGCCGCGCTTGCCGAAAAGTACGGGATGCCCTTCATCATCGGGACGTTCTTCATCGGCATGTCGTTTGCCAAGACGCGCCTCTCCGAGCGGCTCACGCTCCGGCTCTCGACGATGCGCGACGCCTTTGTCGGCATCTTCTTCCTCATGTTCGGCGCGAAGATCCAGCTCGCGACCGCGGCGTCGAGCCTCTGGATCGTGGCCGGCGCGGTCGTCCTCGTCCTCTTCGACGAGGTCTTCATCCTCGGGGCCCTTTCGGTCTTCATCGGCTTCAAGGGCCGCGCGGCGGCCTTGATTGGCGCGTCCACGGTGGGGCGCGGCGAGGACTCGATCATCTTCGCGAACATCGGGGCGGGCCTCACGCACCCCGCGGGGACGGCCCTTGCCGGCACGCCTGTCCTTGCGAGGCACCTCGACCTCTACCCGATCGCGGGCGGCGTATCCCTCGTCACCTCGGCGATTGTCCCGATCGCGCTGAAACACGCCAACGGCCTCGCGCGCGTGGGCGCGGCCCTCATCCCGCGGTCCCTCTCGCACTCGACGGGAGTCGTCGGGGAATTCATCCGGGAGGCCCACCTCACGCACCGGCAAACCGGGCTGCGGCCTCGGCCGCGGTGGATGGCGTGGGCCGTGGTGTCGTACCTCGCGCTTGTCATGGCCACGCTCCTCTTGCCCGGCCTCTTCGGCCTGGCGCTCGCGGCGGCAGGCGCGGGTGTGGCGGCGCTCCTCGCGCGCGGCTTCTTCCACGACGCGGTCGACCGCCTGCCCGACACGCGGGTGGGCCAGCAGCACGCCACGGAGGAGGCGCGCCGCGCGATCGCGCGCCACATGGCCTTCACGGTGGGCGCCCTGTTCCTGCTTGTGGACTTCATTGCGGCGGGCTTCAGCTACGACCCCTTCGCCACGCTCGCGCTCGTCGTCCTCGCCGTCACCGCGATTGGCGCCGCGTCGCTGCGGTCCGTGCGGTCCTTGACGCTCGCGCGGCCCCGCGAGAGCGCCCGAAAACTCGTGACCGCAGCCCGCGGCGTGCAAGGCGCGAGGATGCGCCGCAAGTACGACGCGCCGACCGGAGGCGGAGAGGGCCCCTCTGTAGGGCTGCGGTCCGTATCGGAACTGCGGTGGGCGGGGGGCCCCCCGGGCCCCACGCCTCACGAGGCGCCTTCCGGGGCAGCGCCCCCCAGGTCCTGAGGGAGCCCCCTCCTTTCTGCCCGGGAAAGTCGTCGCCACTCTTTATCAGGCCCGCGTAGCTTGAATTGACCGTGGTTGGCGCGGCTGCACCCGTGGTCGGCACGAGCGAGCCTGCGCCCGCGCGCCCTCTGGCGATCGAGACCCGCGGGCTTACCCGGGTGTTCGACACCTTCACGGCGCTTGACGCGCTCTCTTTGCGGGTCCCCAGGGGCTCCTCCTACGGGTTCCTCGGCCCCAACGGGTCGGGCAAAACGACGACGATCAAGATCCTCGCCGGGCTCCTGCGGCCCACGGGCGGGTGGGCGCGCGTGGCCGGCTTCGACGTCGTGGAGCACCCGATCGAGGTCAAGCGGCGCATCGGGCTGCTCTCCGAGGACCTCACCCTCTACGAGCGGCTTACGGGCCGCGAGCTCCTCGAATTCTCGGGGCGGCTCCACGGCGTCGACCCCGCGGAGATCAAGGCGCGCTCGGAGGAGCTCCTCTTCCTGCTCGACCTCGAGGAGCGCGCGGACGAGATGGTGGTCGACTACTCCCAAGGCATGAAGAAGAAGGCCACGCTCGCTGCCGCTCTCCTCCACGACCCGGAGGTGCTCCTCCTCGACGAGCCGTTCAACGGCGTGGACCCCGTTTCGGCGAGGGTAATCAAGGGGATCCTCTCCAAGCTGGCCAAAACAAACACCACGGTCTTCCTGTCCTCGCACATCCTCGAGGTCGTCGAGAAGCTCTGCACGGAAGTCGCCGTGATCCACCACGGCAAGCTCGTGGGGGCAGGCCCGCTCGAGGAGCTGCGTGAGCGCGCGAAGCTCGGCGGGGCCACCTCGCTGGAGGAGGTCTTCCTGAAGCTCGTCGAGGCGCCCGAGCGCGAGGGGGGCTTAAGCTGGAAGCGGTGACGCCAAGGCACGCCGGCGCGCTGCTGAACCAGCGCACCCTCCTGTGGCTCAAGTGGCGCGTGACGGCCAACGCCTACAAGCGGGCGCTGCGCCGGCCCCGTGGATGGCTCACTTTCCTCGGACTCGCGCTTGCCCTCGCTGTCGAGTCCGTGGCTTTTGTCGGCCTCGTGGCGGCCGCGGGCTACCTGAAGGCGAACGGCTTCCGGCCGCCGCCCGGCTTCGAATGGACCTCGCTTGCCCTTCTGCCCCTTTACGCCCTCCTGCTCCTCCCCTCGGCCACCGGGGTGGAGCTCCAAACGCAGATCGAGGCGCGCAAGCTCCTCCCGTACCCCGTGCGCGTCCGCGAGCTCTTCCTCGGCGCGGCCCTTGGCCGCAGCCTCGGGCTCCTGCTGCCGGTGCCCTTCCTCATCCCGCCCGTGGCGGCCGCGTTCGCCCTTTCCCCCTCGGGGCTTGCCGGGCTCGCCCCCGGGCTTGCGGCCCTCTCCCTGCTCGTCCTCCAGGGGATCTTTCTCTCCCAGCTCATCGCGATCACCTTCCAGGCGTCCGTGGCCTCCCGGCAAGGGCGGGACACGGTCGCGTTTGCTGGCGTCTTCATCGCCATGCTTGGCTGGGCCGCCCTCCAACTGTGGGTCTTCGGGAACCTCGGCTCGCGCGACGCCCTCCTTTCAAGGGTGTCGGAAGGCAACCTGCCCCCGGTCCTCGTGGGCCGGGTCCTTGCAGACCCCTGGGGCGCAGGCGGCCTTTCCGCAATGGCCACGCTCGCCGCCGAGGCCCTGGGCACCTTTGTTGCCGGGACGGCCCTCTCGCACTACTTCCTCAACATCCGCGTTGCCTCAAGACCGGCTGCGAAGGCCGTGCGGGGCCTGGAGGTCCAGGCACTGCCCCTTTCGCCCCACGCGAACCTCCTCCTCTGGAAGGACCGCATCTACCTCAAGCGCGACCCCCTCGTGAAGGCCGCCGCCTACGGCACGCTGATGCTCGTCGTGGTCGCCGTCGTCTCGTCGGCCACGACGCGCATCAGCGACCCGCGCGTGGCCGGCTCCTTCTTCCTCGCGATGTTCGCCTTCATGGCACCTTGGACATTCCTTTCGGGCCTTGGCGCCAACCTCCTCGGAGCCGAGGACGGGCTGCCGTTCCTGCTCGCTTCGCCGGCGGACCGCCGCGGTTTCCTGCGCGGCAAGGCGGTCTTCCTCGTGGCGGTGTCCACCGTCGTGAGCGCCGCCACGCTGGCCGGCTGCGCCGCGATCTTCGACCGAGCCGACCTGTTGCCGGTCGCAATCGTCTCGAGCCTTGCCGTCGCCGTCGGCCTCACAGCCGCTGGCATGCTCTCGAGTTCGTTCTTCCCGAGCGCCGTCTCCCGGGAGGGGTTCCGGCGCAAGACCGTCTCGGGAGCGGGACTTGGCGCCTTCACGGCCATCGGGTTCCTCTTCGCGGTCCCCGTTCTCCTCGCCAACGGAATCCCGACGGCCCTTGGCAACCGCCTGCTCCTTTTCGCCACGCTGCCGCTTTCCCTCGCGCTCGAACTGGCGGCCCTCTACTCGTGCGTCAACGAGGCCGCGAGGAGGCTGTCGGCGGACGAAGGCGAAGTGCTGATGCGGGTCAAGGCGTAGGGGCGATCGCAACGTGGGAAAAAGGTTAAATCGCGGCGTCCACAACCCTCTTCGATGCCCACCAGAAGGCCGAGCCAGGCCGGGCTCGATGCCGAATTGCGAGCCATGCAGCGCGAGCTCAGGCGGCCCGAAGTGCGGCGCCGGATCGAGGAGGCTCTGACGGGCCGCACTTCGGTCCAGTTGGTCAAGGAGGTCCGGCGGGAAATGGAAGCCGAGGACGCCCGCAAGGCTGCACGCCGGTCGAAGGGGCGCTAGCGTAGGGAGAGACGGCTCCACCTTTGTGTGGCGTTCGTTTGTTCGATCAGCTCTTTGGGAGTGAGGATCGCCGGGGTCTTGCGCCCCAAACGATTGTTGATCTCGCGAAGGCCGGCCCTCGTCTTCTCCTTGGCGAGGTCCTCCCGGTTCCAGCTCACGAGGACATCCGCCCCGACGACTGCGGCAAACCCAAGGTGGAGGGCGTCGCTCCCCTTGATGGCCAATTCGCTGGCATAGAGACGGCCCAGGTACCTCGCGCTGCGGCTTGCCGGCAGCTCGAGGATGACAGCCCGCTCGTACAAGTGCAGCGGCGACCGTGTCCGAAGCCGGCGGCATACCCCCAGAAGCTCGCGCCTCAGCAAGATGCTCCCGACAGCGCCAAGGCGCCTTTCGTTCGCGAAGCGCAAGACGAGCTCGGAAGGCGCGCAGAGCGGTCCGGAACCCGCCGCCTCGGCGTAGACGTTCGTGTCGAGGTAGGCCGACCTGACGAGGCGCGTCACGGAGGCGCGCGAGCGCCAAACCTCATTTGAGGCAACCGTGAGGGTAATCCTAATTCTCTCATTCCATCACCGCGGGCGGCTCGATTCTACTGCCCCGGCCGCACCCGCTTGGCCACCGCCGTCCCGACCTCGCTGCACTTCGCGGTGCCGCCGAGGTCGTAGGTAAGCGTCTTACCCTCTGCGAGGACCTCCGCGACAGCGCGCTCAACCCCGCGGCTGGCCTCGCGGCAGGCCTTGTCGCCCTTGCGCTCGGCCAGGAATTCCAGCAGTTGCGCCGAAGCAAGCGCTGTAGCCATTGGGTTCACTTTGTCTTGCCGGGCGTGCTTGGGCGCCGACCCGTGGATGGGCTCAAACATCCCGTGGCGCTCGCCGATGTTGCCTGAGGCCGCCATCCCCATCCCGCCCTGGAGGACGGCGGCAAGGTCTGTCGAGATGTCGCCCATCATGTTCGAGGTGACGGCCACATCAAAGAACTCCGGCTGGCGGATGAGCCACTGCTGGAACGCGTCGATGTAGGCGTAGTCGCGTTCGACCCCGGGGTATAGGGCAGCGACCTCGTCGAACACCTCGCGGAAGAGTTGGCAGCCGCGCATGACATTCGACTTGTCGACGCAGGTGAGCCGGCGCTTGCCGTCCGAGACCGCGCCGTTGCGCTTCTTGGCAAGTTCGAAGGCGAACCGGATGACGCGCTCGCTCCCCTTGCGGGTGATCAGGCGCACGTCGGTCGCGACCTCCGTCACGCCGCCCCGCGTGAGGTGCCCGTGCGTGTTCGAGTAGAGGTCCTCCGTGTTCTCGCGGACGATCACGAAGTCGACCTTCCCGGGCTCCCACACCTGCTTGAAGCGGTCGTGGATCTTATGGAGGACCCCCGGGTAGAGTTTCGTGGGCCGGACATTCGCGTAGAGGTCGAGGCCGAAGCGGACGCCGAGCACGAGCGAGCCGCCCGCGAGCGACCCGTCGGGCTTTGAGATGCCGGGCCAGCCGACGGCGCCAAGCAGGATCGCGTCGGAATCGTCGCGGAGGCGCTCAAAGGAGCCGTCGGGCCAGTCCTTGCCGTGTTCCTTGTAGTACTGCGCGCCCCCGGAGATTTCGATAAACTCGAGCGAGAGGCCGAAGGCGCCTGCGGCCGCCTTCAGGACCTTGACGCCTTCGCGGACAACCTCGGGGCCGACCCCGTCGCCGGGGAGCAGGTAGACCTTGTGAGGCACGAGAAAGGGGAGTCCGCGCACGGGGGATAAGGGTTGGGGGCGGGGCGAAGTGCGCTACGTTTTTACGCTAGCGCTTTCACTCACCCCCCTGTCGAACTTATATGCCTGGCCGCACTGAATCCGGACGCAGGGATGTCAAAGTGATCGAGACGCACAGCCCCTCCATCACCCGCGAGCCGATCCCGCTTGACAAGTATCCGAAGGGGTACCTTGCCATCCTGGATCGGGAAATCATCGACCATGACCTGAACTTCCCAAGGCTCGTGGCGCGGATGCGGAGGAAGGGGCTGTACGACCGGGTCATCTTCACGGGCATCCCGCAGCGAGTCGGATTCCCACGCAGAAAGTAGGCCTTCTCCAATGGGCCGATTACCAACCCTTCCAGCACGGTGACGCCGTCTCGGATGCGAGGCCGATTATTCCCGCCCTTGTCGAGGTGGCAGGCCGGCGCCTGCGAGCCTTTGCCTTGGTCGATTCGGGGTCGGACGTTTCGTTCATCCCGCGATTCCTAGCCAAGGACCTGCGGTGCTTGCCAGACAGGTATGACCTCCCTTACGAGGCGGGGGGCCGCACCTTGATGGCGGGGGACGTTATGGCCCGAGTCGACCTCCTCTTGTCGAAGAGTGTGGTCAGGATTCCCCACGCGGCGTTCCTCATCCCCGGAGCGGAGCACGACTTCCCGTTCTTGGTACTCGGGCAGGAGCCACTCTTTCAGATGGCTGAGGTCCGGTTTCGGGCGTGGGAGGGTCAGCTCGGCTTCCTCGAACGGAAACATCGGTGGCTGGAGGGCCGTTACGGCGGGCTCGTACGCCCCCTAACGGTGAGCCGCCAGGTCAAGGGTGCGGGGCAGCAGGCACGCGTGGACGTCGCGCACCTTCGTCACGGCCCGAAAGGCGCGGCCCCCGCGGCCACTCCCTCCGCAAAACGCCGTAGCACGCGTCGTCCCGCCACCGCCGCCGGATGAACGCGTTCCGTCGCAGCAGGGCCTCCTGCTCAAGGCCCGCCCTCATGAGCACCCGCCGGGACGCAAGGTTGTCCGCGAAGGCCATCGCCCACACGCGCTCGGCCCCCAGCCTCCCGAAGGCAAAGTCGACGAGACCGCGCGCGGCCTCCGTGGCAATCCCCTGGCCGCGGTACGGTTTGCCCACCCAATAGCCGAAGAACGCGCGGCGCTCCTTGAGGTTCCACGACAGGTGGCAGCAGCCGACGACCTCCCCGCCCATCTCGATCATGAAATCGTAGCCGCGCCCGAAGGACGGGTTGTAGCGGGGCTTGCGCACCCGGCGGAGCCACTTGGCCGCGTCGGCGCGCGTGTACGGGTAGTTGATCCGGGGGATGTTGCGCGAGACGGAAGGGTCGCGGAGGAGCTTGACGAGGGCGGGCGCGTCCCGCATCTCGGGGAATCGGAGCACGAGCCGTTCGGTGCGGATCGGGTAGATCCTCATCGCCTTGACCTCCGCTTCCATTCGCTGCGAAGCACGCTGAAGTGGAGCTCGTCGACCCGACGGCCGAGGTGGACTCTGTGTTTGCGCAGCGTGCCCTCGAACGACATCCCACACGCCTCGAGGACCTTCGGCGAGCCGCGGTTCCCTTCGCACACGGTCGCCCAGACCCGCTCGGCCTTCAGGGTCCGGAACGCGTGGTTCGTGATGGCGCGCGCAGCCTCCGTCGCGATCCCCTGGCGGCGGAAAGGCCGGCCGACGATGTACCCGATGTTGGCGGCGCGGTCCTTCGCGTCCCACCGGTACCCAATGTTCCCGACGACCCGGCCCCCCATTTCGATGGTGAAGGGGTAGCTAAGGCCCTCGGGGCGGCGTTCGGGGCCGTGCGCGTGCTTGCGCATCCAGGCGGCCCAATGGCGGTGCTGGTAGGGCGAGGGGATGATGGGGATGAAGCGGACGACCTCGCGGTCGTTGAGCAGGGGGACCATCTCATCGGCGTCGGAGAGGAGGGGGCGGCGAAGCAGGAGGCGGGGGGTGTGGAGGAGGGGGTAGGAGCCCACGACCCCTGACAGAGGAGGCCGCTGATAATCTCAGCCACTCCGGGTGCGGCGTGCCCTTCATTTGCGGCCGCGCCCTTGGCACCGGCATGGAAGAAGCAGGACAGATTTGGGATTCGCCGGGCGAAGGGGCAGTAGAAAAGGGGTACGCGGCCGAACTCACGGTCTCGGACGCGATCGTCGCGCAGTCGGGCGGGCGCCTCAAGGTCGCGCGCCCGCGGCCGGACGACCACGGGGTCGACCGGCTCATTTTCCGCACGCAGGCTGGCCTGGCGCTCTCGCTCCAGGTGAAGGCCGCCTACGCGCTTGGAAAGGACGGGGTCGTCGAGTTCGCCTTCGACAAGGCGGACGTCCCCGCGACGAGTGAGAGCTACTTCGGGCTGTGCGTAGCGCCGTTGAAAGGTGCGTTGCGACAGCCGGACCGCTTCTGGCTCGTCCCCGCGAAAGAGATTCTCCGCGGGGGCCGAGGGCGCAAGAACAAGCTTCGAGTCCCTTACGCCGCCAAACGCAAGGGGCGGTGGACGCCCTACGTGCACCCCTTCGGCGACCTGGCGGGTGTCCTGGAGGCAAAGATGGACGAGGCAGAGGCCGCCCGCCGGAAGCGGGGGCGAGGAAGGTGAACGCCGCGGGGATCTCGGACACCGCGTGGGGGATGATCCACGAGGACGAGTTCACGAAGGTGTGCGTCCTGGGGAGCCAGGGCGACCTCTGCGTCTACGAGCCCACGCCGGACAAGGAGGGGCTCGACCGGCTGGTCAAGCTGCGGGGCGACTTCGACCCCGTGGGGTTCCAGATCAAGGGTGTCCAGGAGCGGCGCAAGCGCGACCTCGTCTACGCGAAGTTTCGCTTGGCGACCTTCGAGGAGAGCCGGTACAACTTCGCGGCGGTCCTGGAGGTGAACCACAAGACGTTCGCGCTCGAGGAATTCGGGTGGGTCATCGGGACCAAGCATCTCCAGCGGATGGCAATGCGGTACCGCGGGCGCTTGGTCTTCCAGGCGTCGGCGGACCCTGCCTCGAAGGACAAGTACACGCCTTGGCGGTACCGGATTGCCGAGATCCCAGGCGTCATCGAGACGGCCGTGCGGGTGCTGAACGAGCGCGGGCGCAAGGCCGAGCTGCCGACGAGGAGGGAGGAGGTGGCGGCAGCGAGGAATGCATTGGGGCTACGGAGGTAGCGGCCAGGGCTTTCGGCCAACCCCCCTTCGGCCTTATATGGGGGTTCGGCCAAGATTAGCCCGTGATCCGATGTTGCACTGTCCCAACGCTGACCGGCCCGACCACCCGCTCGCCTCAAGAACACACTTCGTGGCATCCGCCCTCGTAAGGGTGGGCCCGGAGTACGAACTGCTCGACGTGGTCGAATACCTGGATCGAGAGGCGTGCTGCACCGTCTGCGGGGCGCGTGCCGTCGGGTTGCCCCTGCACCCGATAGCACAAGCCCCGTTGCAAGGCGCGGGTGCTCCGAGCGCACCCTGAAGCCTACGCCGCCTAAACGCGCAATCCTTTCATTAGGAGGGCGGCCGATTTGGGCTTGTCCCAAATAAGTCCGGGTCGAAGGCCCCCCAATGGAAAACAAACAGCGAGAAGCGATGAAGCAGCAGTTCGAGGAGATTGCGGAGGCCCCCTACAGGGCGCTAAAGTCAATAAGCCTAAAGGAACTCGACCTCAACCCGTTCCTGATGCGCGCCCTCGCGCTCGATACGCCCGAGGCGATTGCGCGGTTCATGATCGGGCAGCGGATGGAAAGGAGCCTGGTTACCAGCTTCGGGGCGCGCATCCAGTCGGTCGCTAAGGCGCTCACCGAGGGTACGGGAACCGAGGGCGCCGACATCATGTTCCTAAGGGGCGGCAAGAGGTACTACGTGCAGATGAAAGCTGGACCGAACAACATCAACAAAGACATCATGACCCAGATCAACGAGAAGTTGAGTTCGGCCACGCGCCGAGACCCGGGCTCCATCGGCCTCCTGGGCCTCGCATACGGCAAGCGCGAGCGGGTAAACACCATCATCCAGAGGTACTCTAACATCGACTGGAAGGTCGGGAACGAGTTCTGGGAGTTCATCTCCGGCGACCCGAAGTGCGGCGCCGAGGTCTTCGAAGTCGCGGCCGAAGCGGCCAAGACGGTCTCGGCAAAGCATGGGGGGAAGAACTACCACCAGTTCCTTGAGGAGAAGATCCACGAGCTGGCGGGCGAGATCCGCGAGGAGTATGGCGAGGGCCCGGCGATGTGGAAGGCCCTCTTCGAGGGCACGATGTAACCTCGGCATTTGACGTGACGCGCTTTCGCTGACCTCCCATCGGACCTTATAGCCCCCCGGGTATACACGGTATCGGGGCTAGCCCCCGGTGGGCGCCATGGCGAGGGGCAAAGGGGCGGCAAACGCGACGCCGCTTACGGCCATCTCGCTCTTCTCCGGCGCCATGGGCCTCGACTTGGGGCTCGAGAAGGCCGGGTTCGACGTCCGCGCATGCGTTGAGCTTGACCGTTACGCCGTCGAGACGATCCGAGCCAACCGGCCCAAGCTGCCGGTCATTTCGAGGGACATCCGGGAGGTTTCAACTCCCGAGATCCTGAAAGCGGCGGGGCTCAAGAAGGGCGAAATGACCCTCATCGCCGGGGGACCGCCCTGCCAGTCTTTCTCGACGGCAGGAAGGCGCCAATCCATCCAAGACCCGCGGGGGTCGCTCTTCCGAGAGTTCGTCCGCATCGTGGAGGAAGCGCAACCGCGATTCGTCCTCATGGAGAACGTCCGAGGAATTTTGTCGGCCGCGATCAAGCACAGGCCGATCGCGGAGCGCGGGAAGGGCCACCGGGCGCTCCACTGGCGAGAGAGGCCGGGTTCGGCGCTGCGCGTGATCCTCACCGAGTACCAACGGATCGGCTACTCCGTGGACTACCGGCTCCTGAATGCTGCCGACTACGGGACCCCGCAGGCTCGGGAAAGGGTCGTCTTCTTGGGGTCGCGCGATGGTGAGGACCTCCCCTTCCCCGCTCCCACGAACGGCGAGACAGGCGTTTCAAGCCTCCCACGGTGGCGAACCCTAAGGGACGCGCTTGCGGGCCTCGACGATCCAACTCCGGAGGCCGTGCACTTTTCCGAGGAGCGCCTGAAGTACCTCCGCCTTGTGCCCCCGGGCGGAAACTGGCGTTCGCTCCCGAAGTCGATGCGCAAGAAGGCGCTCGGAGGGGCATTCGAGGCCGGTGGCGGGAAGGTTGGGTTTTACCGGCGCCTTTCGTGGGACAAGTGGGCCCCCACCGTCACGGCCTCGCCCGACCAGAAGGGCACCTGCTTCTGCCACCCCGATGAGCTGCGACCGCTCACTGTCCGGGAGTACATGCGTATCCAGCAGTTCCCGGATGACTGGAGGCTCGTTGGCGGAACCGCGCAAAAATACAAGCAAGTCGGCAACGCTGTCCCCGTGGGATTGGCATTCGCCGTAGCGAGGGAATTGGCACGGGTGGCAGGCGGGGAGATCCCCGAAAAGTGGCACGGCGCAAGGCTCGTCCAAAAGAAGCTCGCGTCCGCATCCGAACTGAAGACAAGCGCTTCTTCCAGCAGGCGGTCATCCGCTATTACCGCCAGCACGGGAGGGAATTCCCGTGGCGGGAGACTCGTGACCCTTACAGAACTCTTGTGACGGAAGTGCTCCTGCGCCAGACGGCCGCCTGGAAGGTCGATGAAATCTTCGAGACTTTCTTCCGCAAGTTCCCGGATCCGCGGGCGTTGGGCGAGGCCCGAATTTCCTCCGTCAGGGATTCTGTGCGGCGGATCGGATTGCAAAACCAACGCGCGCCCCAACTTAGGGGATTGGCGAGGGCGCTGATTGCCCGGTGCGGAAGTCTGGTGCCCCGGGATCCAAGTCAAATGCAAGAACTACCCGGCGTTGGACCCTACGCGGCGGCCGCAACAGCCTGTTTCGCGTTCGGTACGCCCCATGCCATCGTGGACACGAACGTGACTCGAGTTGCCCGCCGCTACTGGGGCCTAGAAGATCATGCCCTCAGGTTAGAAGGAAACCGGTGGGTAGCCCAGAATGCCGCCCGCCTACTTCCTGCGAAGAATTTCCGCGAATACAACTTGGGGCTGCTCGATCTCGCGGCAGCGGTCTGCAGGCACGACACGCCCAAGTGTAGGTCTTGTCCCCTCCGCCGCAGGTGCGCATATTCAATCTCCAGGGACGCCCAGACCAACCCGGGCATTCGCTCTTGAGCGTCTATTCCAAGGAGGCTGCGCGATGGGCACCGAAATAGACCCCGAATTCGCCGCCAGAATCAGCGAGCCGCTCCAGCAACTCGAGAATTGGCTGCGCGAGCAGGGTCTTGAGGAGACGGCCATTTTACCGCGCATATTGTTTCCGCGCGGCGTAATTCGCACAGTTGAGCACTACAAACGAATCTATCCATGCTCCGATGAGGTGATCGCAACAAACGCCGCTTACACACTTCAATTCCACGATGTGCTGCGATGGATTCTGAACCGAACTGACCTTTCGCACTCCGCGCACCAGATGGTCGTGAAGTATGGCATCATTGCCATCACCTCCGTCATTGAAGGGCTGCTGGAAGGGGCCCTGCAGGATCGAGGAATCAAGCGCGGCAACAAGCTCAGTTCGAAACTGAGAGCAGCGTATGATCACGGCTTGATCGACGACGAACTCTATTATCGCCTCGACGAGGTACGGGGCGCTCGCGACAAGATCCACTTGCATCTCTATCGAATCAAGGGCCGAGAGTCCTACGATGTGGCCGACTGGGATGCGGCCGTTGCCGCGCTGAAGGAATTGGCGGCGCAACTGGGGCGACCGTGAGGACTAGGCCAGCAGGCCCACTCGGCGGCAGGGCCTCGGCCTTGAGGCTCTTGCCAATTGTTCGGTTCTTCACCACGCCCGAGTCGATGTCGACCTCGAGCTGCTCGCCGCCCTCGAAGGCGGCGCGAATCCGCCGGCAGGCCAAGAATGGCAGCGCCATGTTCGGCGCGATCGGCCATGATCTGTGCGATCCCTCGCCGTGTGCAACGTCAAAGACGCCGATCCAAGAACGAGCCGCCGAATTTCCGGATTCCTTCCTTCTTTGCCAGGTGGGTTCTGAAGTGGCCCTCCTTTATGGCCCTTTGCGCGGCCTGGAAATCAACCGTGGATGCAAATACATCGTGGATCTTGGCTCTGTCATTCACGCGCAATTGGATTTCGTCCGTGGGACCTACTCCCTCCACGGAGGCGATGAACGCTTCAACGTCGAGGCCCTTGCAGCAAGGTTCGTTGCACGGCAAGGGATCGTCGTCGGTCGCAACGTCTTCCAACGATGAGTAGAGCGCCTTTCCCGTGAGCAAGTAGCGGACGTTTCGGGCGTTCGCCTTTGGTTTTTTCTTATCGCCGGGCCTTTGAATCGGGGCGTTTGGGATTGCTGTCGAGATCGTGTCGATCCCGTATCGGGCCAGCGCCTGAAGTTGTGCCACCGGGGCCTGCCAGTTGGGGAATTTTCGCCCGTTCGAACAGTGTATCCAGAAGTCCTTTTCTCCGAAATCCGCCAGCGTGAAGTAGTTGGGGCGATACTCGAGGGGGCTAGCGAAGCTTACGCCAACGGCCCAAAGACTGTGTTCATGTTGCGACAACACCTCCATCTTTCCTTCGAACTTCGTTGGATCTTGGGCCATGCTTAGGTAGGGCATTACCCCCACCTCTGGCCGGCATTCCTCGATGTACTTCCACGTTTTGGAAAAACTTGATTCGAAGGCCAGAGGCGAGCACTCTGGATACGGCTCGGGGATGCTTACAACGTCGACCCCACTTTCGAGCTGGAGCTCGGCGACGATCCTAATGTCGCGGTCCGTTAGCGCTTCCGGGAACTGCTTCTGGGGATAGTATTTGGTCAGCGAATAACCCCTGAACTTGTCGAGATGGGCTGCGACTGACCGGCGTCGCTCAGCGAAGGCCCCATTTTTCCGGTACAAGCGTTCGAGTTGGGCATGCTCGCTGATGCGATTCGCGACCTCGAACACGGGGCTTTCCCACGGTTCTCCGAACGAGATGTTCGACAGGGCGTTTGCTTCCGTTGACGTGGGCGCTCGGCTCGGGGTGCTAAAGCGAGATCGCGCCGTACGAACCTCGAGAACGCGGCCCGACAACTCATTGTCTCGGGATTTGATTCGGACGCCCTCGATCGACCTCAAGTCCATCGCCTCTTAGGGGCAACGCGGTCCGCGATTTCTGATTTCTTCTTGTACGCCGGATACTCACGGTATACCTTTTGAAGGATGCCATTGTAGCCAAGACGATCCCAGGCTTTTCGCTTTCGGTCCAGGGCCTGCCTCTGTCGATCCTCGAGCCCGCCGAGTATTTCTTGGGCCCTGTCGCGGCCTTTCGGGCTAAGGCCGATGATCTGCTTCTGGCCTTGCGAGTCCCGTTCCACGACCAGCAGTTCTTCCGTTTCTAGGCGGTCTACCGCTTCATCCACGACTCGGCTGTAGGGCCCAAACCGGTGAGGAATCCATCTGAGCGATTCGATCGGCAGGTCGATCGTAGCCGAAAGCTCCTTGTCCACCAGGAATGCCTCCTTCATCAGCACCACACGGGTATAAACGGGTCTGTCTGGCTGGATGCCCAGGAGCGATAAGACAAGATCCTGGGGACTCATGCCTGCCTTGCCCATTCGCCCCGCCCGCGATAGCCTTCGCTCCGAGTCCGCCGGGCTGAGAAGTCGGAGACCGCACTGGCTGCACACCTCCAGCTTGATGCGCTCCCCCCTCAGGGTGACCTCCTTCATCTCACGCTCGGCGAGCGGATGCAGGCAATCCTCCGGATCGATCATGGGCGTACCTCTCACCTCGATAAGGGCTTGATATTGATGACGATGAACGCCTCTGAGCCGCCGACCCATCCGGAGGTTCCTCGCGCAACGATGATTTTCAAGGTTCCCCCCTTGTGCCGGACGCACCTCTCCAAGATGCCACGAGACCTCTCCTGATCCTTGCACGGTTCGCTGTCTTCCAGCAGCGCGGCGATGTCCCAGACGTCGATGTCGAGCTTGAAGGCCGATTCGTCGGCGTGCTCGCTCAAGATCAGGGGGACGCCTTCCCATGCTGCGAACCCGGCGATCGCGGGTTCCCGTTCGGCGTCGGGCACACCGCTTCCCTACCAGTTTCATGGATATGCAGGCAGCCCCGCGTCCTCAGCTAGGAGAATCAGCGAGAAACGATGGCTGTTTGCACGTCGTCATGTCCTGGCCGCCTAATGCTCTTTGCGGGTGTCGTATTACCCTTTCCGAGAAATGTGGGGTGTCTCATCGGCGTCCAAGTCCAGACGCGGGGAATTATCCGACTTGTCCTGGGAGGGCAGGACAGCCGTTCAGTCGCCCGGCGAAGTGGGCTTCAATGCCCCGCCTTCGCCGCCACCTTCGCCCTCGTGACTTCAACCAGCCCGCCCTGCTTGAGGATGAGCTGGATGTTCTGCGGCATGGCCTCGGCCTTGAGCGTCTTGCCCGTCGTAGGGCCCCTTGCGGCCCCCGCTCGTTCTCGGACGCGAGCGGTCCGCCGCCCCTGAACGCCTCGGTCGTCCCGAAGCACGCTCGGATTCGGGGAGGGTCTTGAGCTGGCCCCTAGTGCAACCCCCGAACTGACCGTCGAAAGACGTTCCATCACCTTTAAGGCGGGGTTGTTGGGCTCTTGGTGGCGTGGCACACATGAGGCAGTGCGCCCTCGCCCTTTGCGGCCTGCTGCTTGCAGGCGCGGCCCTCAGCGCGGCGCCGGCGGCGGCTGCCCCGCCGGGCCCGAGGGACCTCACCTTCTTCCTGCATTACGTGAATGCCACGGAGTCAGCCAAGGCGCTGCCGGGCTCGGGATCGACGTGGACCTATTTTGACACGACCACCGAGTGGAACGACGAGAACGCGACGTTCCTCGCCAACGGCTCCTTGCAGAGCTTCGACTGGTACCTCGCCCCCGCGCTTGCCAGGAACTTCACGGTCTCTGCAGCGTCCCTCGCATTTTGGGCCCAGTCACTGTCCGGTGTGCCGTCGGCGCAGACGAGCGTCGAGTTGAGCGAGCGAGCGCCCTCCGGCGCGGAGACCCTCGTCTCGACGGGCAACTTTGGGTCGGAGACCTACACCTCGACGCCGGGCTTGAAACGGCTCAATTGGACGCTGAGCGGCGGCCACACCTTCTCGGGCGGTTCCTCAATCAAGCTCACGCTGAAGGTCAACCTCGGCGGCGGCTCCCTGCTCATCCTCTTTGACACCGCACGGGCTGACTCGCGGCTCACGCTCCTGTCGGCCGAGGCGATGGTCATCACGGGCGCGCAGGTGCTCGACGCCTCCGGCGCGCCCGCTGCGTCCCTGGACCCCGCCGCGGCCGACCCGCGGGCCCGCCTGCGGACGACCATCCAAGACCCGCTTGGCGGCTACGATGTGGCCTGGGTGCGGTTCACGGTGGAGGACGAGGTCGGGTCCGTCGTCGTCGACAACGCGAGCGCCGCCCGCGTGGCCGGGACGCCGGCGTCGCTGTCGTCGAGCTACGAGGTGCTGTGGAATTACTCAGGCCTGCCAAGCGGCCGCTACCTGATCTTCGTCTACGCGATGGACGGCAGCGGCGAGTCCCTCTACGGCCACTTCGGGACCTTCGCCTACGGGCCCTACGGTGACTCGACCTCGTTCCCGGCCTTCATCGGAGGCCTGCCGTTCCACGCGTGGGTGCGCGTCGTGGATGACTACGGGTCGCCCCTGGAGGGCGCGCGCGTCACGCTGCTCGAGTCCGCGCAGCGCGGCGGCGAGGCCAGCACGGACGCGGGGGGCCTTGCGAACCTGACGGCGGGCCCTGGACTTTACACGCTTTTGGCCGTTTTGACGCAGGTTGAGGTGGCGCGCGTACCCCTCAACCTCACGGAGAACATCACGGCCTCTTCGCCGCTCGAGGTCCGGGCGTCCGTGTTCTACCCGGCGCTACGCCTCGTCGACAACCAATCGGCCGCCCTGCCGGACGCCTCCGTTGCCTACACGCACCCCAACGGTTCCACGACGCTCACGCCCCTCCTCACGGGGGCGAACGGCACGGTGTGGCTCGGGCGCACAGCGGGCGGGGACTACCACGTTGTCGTGCACTGGCGCACGCTCACCGTCCTTGACGCCCTCTGGGGGGTGAGCGCGAGCGCGACCATCACCGTGCGCGCCGACGTGTTCTATGTCGACTTCACGGTGCTCGACTCACGGGGAGTCGGCGTTGCATCTGCAACCGTCGTGGCCCGCGATTCAACAAGCGGGGTAGTCCTCGCCTTTGCCCTCACCGACGCGCGGGGTGTGGGCCAAGCGCGCGTCCCCGGCGCGCGTGTCGACGTGGCCGTTTGGACCCGCGATGTCCAAGTCGTTGACGCGCAGGGGATCGCAGTCGGCTCGGACGGCCGGCTCAACTTGGACGCCGCCGTGTACTATGTGGCCGTCGCGGTCGTGGACTCGGAGGGCGCCCCCGTGGGTGGTGCGCTGGTCACCGTGCGCTCCGCCAACGGCACGGTGACGGAAGCCTCGCTCACACAGGTCGGGGGAAACGCGTCGCTGCGGCTGCCTGCCGAGGTCTATGCGCTCACAGTCAGCCTCTTTGGCCAAACCGTTGCGTCGAACGGGTCGGTGCCCGTGGCCGGCGACCTCACGCTCGAGCTGGTGGTCGCCGTCCACTCGTTCGCGGTCCAGGTCGTCGACAGCCGTGCGGTCCCTCTCCAGGGGGCGACTCTCGCCTTGCGCGCGCGGGACGGGACGGGCGCCACCGTTGGCGTCGGGGTAAGCGACCCGGACGGGCGTGTGAGCTTCCATGTGCCTGACGGCACCTATGGGTTGGAGGCCTCCTGGCGGAATTCGACCGTGCTAAATGCGGTGGTCGATGTCCACGGGGATGCGACGGTGACGGTGGCTGCCCGCGTCGCGTACCTCACCGTCGAGGTCGTCGACCGCGAAGGCCGGCCCCTCAACGAAGTCATCGTGACGGTGGCGGCGGGCGCCTCGGACGGCGGGTTGCTCGTTGAATACACAGGGACAAACGGGACGGCATCGTTCCGGCTCGCCGAGGGGAACTACACGCTTACCTCACGCCTCATCGCAACGTACCTGCTCAGCCCCATTGACCAGACCGTCGTGACCGCCCGGGAGACCTCCGGCGAGGACGCCGAGGTGCGCGTCGTAATGACCGAGTTCCAGCCGGCCTTCGCCGCGACGAATGCCTTCGCCATCGGGGTGCTCTTTTTCCTTGCGGCGGCGGGCCTTGCCGCCTTCGTCTACGTCCGCTACCAGCGGCCTGGTCGCCCCGGCGACGACGAGGGCGAGCCCGGCCAAGGGGCTCCGCCTGCGGAGCCTGCCCCGGGTGCACGCCCGCCGGCCAAGGAGCCTTAACGCGCGCGCCTGCTCGCGTCTTCGGAGGTTGCACGCTTTGCCCGGGCCGCACGCCGCGCGCGACCCCTTACGCCCGCCGGCCATGCGCCCCGGCTCGCGCCGAGCCCTTGCCGCCCTTTCGCTCCTCTTGCTGCTCTCCGCCCTCGCCTACCTCGCGTTTCGGTTCTTCACCCTGCTGGGGGCGGCCACGTGGCAGGTCTGGTTCTACACCGCGCTCCTCGTGGCAGGGGAGCTCTTCTTCTTCGTCCATGGGTTCGGGTACGCGCGCAACGTGATGCGCAGCGCAAGGTACAAGGACCCGCCGCGCGCGCCGGAGCCCGAGGTCCTGCCCGCCGCCGCGGTGTTCGTGTGCTCATTCAACGAGCCGGAGGCCGTCCTCCGGCCGACGCTTGCCGCCGCCGCGTCGCAGGACTACGACCCCAAGCGCGTCTACCTCGTCGATGACTCGACGGCGCCCGGGAGGGTGGAGGAGCTGGAAGCCCTATGCCGCGAGCTCGGGGTCACGTTCCTCCACCGCCCGGAGCGCCGGGGGTTCAAGGCCGGAGCGCTCAACGACGCGCTAAAGAAGACGGACGAACCGGTCCTCTTGCTCCTCGACGCCGACCAGCGCCCGCAGCCCGGTTTCCTCAAGGACGCGGTCCTGCGGCTCCTCGGCGACCCCCAGTCGTCCTACCTCCAGACGCCGCAGGTTTACGGGAACATCGGCGACAGCCTCGTGGCGTTTGCCGCCGAGGTCCAGCAGGCCCCCTTCTACGACTTCGCCTGCGCGGGCAAGGACCAGGTGAATGCCCTCTTCTTCCTCGGGACAAACGTCGTCTTGCGGCGCAGCGCCGTCGAAGCCGCGGGGGGGTTCGCGGAGGACACGGTCACGGAGGACTTCGTCACGTCCTACCGCCTTCACCGGAAGGGCGGCTTCCGCTCGCACTACCTCGCGACCCCCGGCGTCGTGGGCGAGGGGCCGCCGAACCTCATTGCCTACTTCAACCAGCAGTACCGCTGGGCCCATGGCAACCTGCACCTTACGCGAGAATTCCTCCGCGACCGATCCCACCCGGGCGCGCTCACGCGCGCGCAGCGGCGCGAGTATTCCCTTGGGATCACATGGTGGTTTGTCGGGTGGGCGAACCTCGCGCTTGCCCTGCTGCCCCCCGCGTTCTTCTTCCTCGGGGCGCAGACGCTCGGCACGAGCGTCTTCGTCTACCTTGCGGCACTCATCCCGTACTTCCTCCTCTCGAACCTGCTCGGCGTGCTGGCCCTGAGGAGCCGCGGGTACTCGGGCAGGGGGGTGCTGCTTGCCCAGTCGCTCGCGCTGGTGAGCTTCCCGGCCTACATCAAGGCCTCCCTCGACGCGGCGCGCGGGCGGCGAGTGCCCTTCAAGGTGACGCGCAAAGGGAAGGGGCTGATCTACGTCCCGTTCAGGACGCTCGTCCCTCAACTCCTCGTCCTCGTGCTCAACGCAGCGGCGGTCGCCGCCGGCGTCTGGACGATCGTTGAGGAGCCCGTGCTCACGCTCCTGCTCGTCCTTGCAATCGGCCTTGTCATCATGGGCGCCTGGGA
The DNA here is from genome assembly GCA_041487695.1 of Thermoplasmata archaeon. Taxonomy (GTDB): domain Archaea; phylum Thermoplasmatota; class DTKX01; order DTKX01; family DATEUP01; genus DATEUP01. The sequence goes on from JBGPNV010000008.1 coordinate 24,383, forward strand.
GCTGTTAACGCGCGCCAGGGAGCTTGCGCCCCTGAAGCTCGCCCGACAGCGGGCCGCGTGGCGCGCGTTCCAGCTCGAGCTCGTTGCCTTCATCCTCGTGATTTCTGCCTTCCTCATCGGGCTCGACGTCCTCGACGTGGCGTCGCGGACGCCGCTCGTCTGGAGTTACTTCGTTTCGCAGTGGCAGGTGGGCCTCGAGAACCTCCGCGCCGCCCCTTACTTGCTCGTAAACCTGTTCTGGGCAGGCTACAACGCACTCTTCCTCTACGGGCTCTTCATGTTCCGCGTCGACACGCGGTAGTGCGCTACGGCATCACGGCAAGGCGCGCGCGGCCAGCTTCGCTCCGTAACCACAACCAAGCCGCCCTGCTTGAGGATGTGCTGAATATTCGGCGGCAGCGCCTCGGCCTTCAGCGACTTGCCTGTCGTGAAGTTTTTCACGACCCCCGAGTCGATGTCGACCTCGAGCTCCGTTGCCCTCCCCGCGTGGCGTGCGTTCGAAAACATGCCGGTGGGTCCCTCCAACGAGGGGCCGGAGGCTTACCCATGCGCGGGGAACAAAGGAACGGTCCAATTCTGCGTTCGTCGTGATTAACATAGAATCAATTCTGTGTTAAGTACAACCGTCATAGATTCGGCACCGCCTCGTGGAATTCAACCAGCGAGTGACCCGCCCCGTCCACCACGGGTTCCACCGGAGCGGCAAGGGCAGCGGCGCTGACGCCCCTTGCCCTCATGTTTATATTCTATGGTGCCAAAACACACCATAGAATCGAATCTGTGGTGATATTCAGTGCCACAAACTAGCCAGGCCCTCCGGGAGTTCAACCCATGGTGGAGCGGGTCCTTCGAGTTGGACTACAAGGAAAGGGAAGTCTACAGGGAACTGAGCCACTACCTCGCTCGGCGCCAGATCCTTGCGCTGACGGGCCTTCGCCGTGTGGGCAAGACCACCCTCATGCTCAAGCTGGCGCAGGACGCGATGTTGGGGGGCCTCGACCCGAAACGGGTCCTCTACTTCTCCTTCGACGAGTCCACCACCCTCGACATCCGCGGGCTCCTCCGTGCCTACGAAGAGGCGACGAAGGAAGACCCGACGCGCGGGAAGATGCTGCTCCTGCTGGATGAAGTGCAGAAACTCGAGAACTGGGAGAACAAACTGAAGGTACAGTATGACCGCCTACCGAACCTCAAGGCGGTAATCTCCGGTTCCGCGTCGCTCTTCATCCGCCGTGGGTCCACGGAGTCGCTCGCCGGGCGCCTTTTCGAATTCAAGGTCGAGCCGCTCACGTTTAGGGAATACCTCGGGTTTGCAGGGGTCCCTTTTGAGCCTGTGGGAATCCACGAGAGGCAGCTCGAGAAAGCTCTTGCCGCCTACACGGTCAGCCAAGGCTTTCCCGAGCTTGTCGGGGAGGACGACCGTGCGGCGGTCGCCCGCTACATTCGCGAGAGCGTGGTCGACCGCGTGGTTTACCGGGACCTGCCTCTACTCGTCGGCGTCAAGGAGGTGGGCACCCTCGAGTCCGTCCTCAACATCCTGATGGAGGAACCGGGCCAGCTCATCGACTACTCGAAACTCGCGAGCGATTTGGCCGTCGACCGCCACCGCGTCTCCACCGCGCTGGACTACCTGGTGCGCGCGTACCTGGTGCGGAAACTCTACAATTTCGCCGGGAGCCGGCGCAAGGTCGAGAGGAAGCTGCGCAAGTGGTACCCTGCCGCGGTCTCGCCATCGCTGACCTTCCAGGAGGATGACCTCTCGAGGTCGCGCGTGCTCGAATGGCTGGTGGTGAGGGAGCTGCGCGGCGAGTACTTTTGGCGCGACGCGTACCAGAAGGAGGTCGACGTGGTTTTCCCGTCAAAGCCGCCCCTCCCCATCGAGGTGAAGAGCGGGA
>JBGPNV010000009.1:0-24862 GCA_041487695.1 Thermoplasmata archaeon
AAGGCTGTAGCCGCGCCGACCTCCACGTTCATCTGCCCCACTTGCTCTCGCCCGAGGGAATGAGCGCACCCCCCGAGGCGGCGCCCGCCCTGGCCCCCGCCCCGGCCGCCACGACCCTCCTCCTTCGCTTCGGCGAGCTCACGCTGAAGTCGCACGCCGTGCGCCGTCGCTTCACGCAAGTCCTCCGGGCGAATATCGAGGCGGCCTTCGTGCGCGAGGGCCTCGACTGCCTCATCCGCGACGACTACGGGCACCTCTACGTCGACACCTCGGACCTCCTGCGCGCCGTGCCGCTTCTCCAGCGGACCTTCGGGCTCACCTCGCTTTCGCCCGTCGCCGTGCTGCGCTCCTCGGACCTGGCGGACGTCGCGCCCTTCCTCGCGGCCTTCGCGCTTGCCAACCTGCCGCCCTCGGCCGCCACTTTCGCCGTCCGCGCGAGGCGGACGGGCTCGCACCCCTATTCCTCCATGGACCTTGCCCGCGCCTGCGGCTCCGCGCTCTTCGAGGCGGCCGCCGCCCGAGGCCACCCCCTCACCGTGGACCTCTCGAAGCCCGACTTCGAGGTCGAGGTCGAGGTGCGCGAGAACCGCACGTACGCCTACGCGCTCCGAGTCCCCTGCGAGGGGGGCTTCCCTGTCGGCACCGCGGGCAAGATCCTCTTCATCCTAAGGGACAGCGAGCACGAGGCCGACCTCGACGCGCGCGCCGCCTGGATGCTCATCAAGCGGGGCGCCCAGCCAATCTTCATGGCGAAGGGCGACGAGGCCACCCGGACGCCCGCGCCCCACGCGGCGGCCGCCGTCCAGCGCCTCTCGGCCTGGACGCCTTCCTACAAGCTCCTCGTCGTCGCCGACCCCCTGGACGAGGGAACCGTCGCGCGGCTTGCGAGCACGTTCAAAGCCCACGCCGTCGCGCTCGGGACGCGCGCGCGATGGGGGACGCTCGAAGGCCCCGTTTCGCTCGCGGGGCCACTCCCTACATTCCACCCTCTCCTTGCCCTCACGGACGAAGAAATCGCCAACATCCCCCTTTGATTGACGGCTTGCCGGCGCGCCGCTCAACGTGTTCGCATGGGCGCCCCCACGGAACCTTTTATATCCTAACCGAAATCCGCGGCCCTTCGTGGGCCCGTAGCTTAGCTGGTGGAGCACCCGGCTGATAGCGCGACACCTTTGCGTCAGAAACCGGGAGGTCGCCCGTTCAAATCGGGCCGGGCCCACTCGCCTTCCCCCCGCCCTCGCGAAGCGCCCCAGAGGGACACGTTTTTGTGCCCTCAGGGGGCCTGCCTTGGCCCATGGGCCGGTCTTCCCTGTGGCTCCCCGGCTTCGCGTGCCTCACCGCCCTTACTGCCCTCGCCGCCGTGGGAACACTGGCCTCGGCCTACAGCACGCCCGGCGGCTCGGGGAACCTCACCCTCGAACAAGCCGGTGCTCCGCCAAGCGCCCTTTGGCTGCAGGGCGGTTCGCCTCCGCGCTACCAGGTCAATGAGACGTTGACGGTCTCCGTGGGCGACGTCCTTCAAGTGGCCGCAGGCTCCGAGATCGCCTTCGTGAACGGCACCAAGCTCGTCGTCCTCGGCGGCCTCGAAGTCGTCGGGGCGCCCGGGGAGCCCGTCGTGATGCACGTCGTCCCGGACCTCGGCCAAATGGCGGTCTCGTGGGACGGGATCGACGGGCAGGGGGCCAGCCCCTTCCGCCTGGAGCACGCCGTCATCAACGACACGGTCGACCTGACCTTCGCCAACGGCACGGGCGCGGTCGTCCGCGACCTCGCCTATGAGGGCAGGCTGCTTGTCGACAACTCGTCCCTCGTGGACCTCGAGGACATCTCGATGGAGCACACGCCGACCGACGTGGGCCGCATCTCGCTTTGGGTCGAGCACTCCGCCTTCGTCCAAGTGAGGCACGCGGACCTCCACGCCGGAACCGGGTGGGGCGGGGCCGCCGTGATCGTGGAAAACTCCGCGGACGTGCTCTTCGATGGCCTCACCGTGCGCGACGACAACCAAAACCTCGTGGGGTTCAAGGCGATCCTATCGCAGCGCCTCCGGCTCGTGAACTACACCTTCGCCCAGGGGCCGCTTGGCGGCGACCCGAACGAGGCGCTCGAATTCGACCGCTGCGAAGAGGTGTGGGTCGAGCATGTGGACGTTCCCTATGTGGGCACGTCCGGGTTGGGCGCGATCTACGGCGTGTTTTCCAATATGACGCTCTCGAACTCCACCTTCCCCGCAGGCCTCGCGCCGGGCGTGTGGCAGGGGCCGGGGACCCTCGTTACGGTGAACGCCACGCGCGTGCCTGTGCGCCCCGAGAGCGGAGGCGTCGTCGTCGACTACGAGCTCCTCCGGGGAAACGTCAGCTGGCAGGCCGGCGGCCCCGCTCCCTCCGGCAACCTGACGGTGAACGGCACGGGCGCAAACGTGACGCTCGCCTTCGCGGGAGGGCTCACGGCCTGGGTCGCACTGCTTCGGGAAACGAACGTGAGCGGCGTCGTGGCGACCGAGGGCGCCTACACCCTGCGGGCGACCTGCAACTGCACGGCAGCCACCCGCCTCGTCACGCTGCAGGACCAAGAAGGCACCACGGTCGACCTTTCGGTGGCCGACGCGGTGGCGCCCGTCCCCGGCTGGACGGCACCCTCCGGCGCAACGGGGCAGGACGTCGTGCTCGACGCGCGGGCCTCCGTTGACAACGCGGGCGTGGCGGCGTACCTGTGGAGGGCCGTCGGGCCGGTAAACGCGACGGGCCTGCCCTGCGCGCAGGCCGTCTGCCATGCGGTGTTCTTCGAACCCGGCCTCTTCACCCTCGAGCTCAATGTGACGGACACGAGCGGCAACGTCGCGAGCCGCCGCATCCAGGTCGCGGTCGTCGATGCAACGGCGCCGCAGGTCCGCATTGTTTCGGTGACGCCGCAGCGCCCCGGGCAGGGCGAGCCCTTTACCGTGCAGGCGGAAGCCTCCGACAACGACAGGGCGTTCCTGCCGAGGATCGAGTGGTTTGTGGACGGCACGAACGTCACCGGCGATACGCTCGCGCTCACGACCGCCCTCACCGCCATCGGGGCGCACGAAGTCCGGCTCAAGGTGCGCGACGACGCGGGGAACCTCGCCGAGGCCAACGTGACGCTCGGGGTGCGCGACTCGACCTCGCCCGCGGTCTCCCTCTGGCAAGTCCCCCCGGGGCTCGAAGCGCCCGCGGCGGTTCGGCTCAACGGCTCGATCGCGTCGGACAACGTGGCCGTTGTGTCTTGGGTTTGGCGGGTGCAAGGGCCCGGGACGGACTACAACGTGACCGGCAGCGACGGCAATGCCACGCTGCCGTCGGCCGGCCGCTACAACCTGACGCTCACGGTGAAGGATGCGGAAGGCAACGCGGCGAGCCGCACGTTTGTTGTGGATGTGGCCGGAGCGCCAAAGCCGGGGGAGGCGGGGGTCGGACTCTTGGAAATTGGGGCGCTTGCAGGCGGCGTGGCCGCCGCCGCGCTCGTCGTTCGATGGTGGGGCCGCAGGAAGCCCGGGCCTTGACTTGCCCCTACTCGAACCGGTATTCGCCCCACTCCTTCCCGTTCGAGTAGAGGTAGAGCGTCGCAAGGATCAGGTTGTCCGCCGAGCGCGGCGCGACCGTGACGTTGAGGCCGTCGAAGCCCGTGACGGTACCCGTATGGTCGGCGTCGACCCAATCGACGCGGACCGTGAGGTTCCCAAGCGTCTCGTTTTGGCCGAGCGCCCCTTCGTAGATGCGGTCGCCCGCGAGCGTGACGATGCGGACGGTGAGCGTGGAGAGAGGGACCTCCCCGTCCGCGTCCAGGTCGCTAACATAGAGCGCGACCGTCTCGTTGCCCCATGATTCCTCCGTAAAGAAAGCGCGGTCGGGGCCGCGGGCGTGCAGGGCAGCAAAGGAGAGGTACCAGAGGACGCCGAGGAACACGAGGAGGAGCGCGGCAATCACGATGAGCGACTTGGGGCCCGAGCGTGCCGGGGGCATCTGGAAGGGCTTCGGCCCGCCTTGGCCTTCGGTCGCGTCCACGGTTTCTAGGAACGGGCGCGGGTGGATGAGGGTTTCGAGGGCCGTCCTCAGGTGCCGGCCCGGCGGAAGAGGCGTGCGGTCAGCGCCACGTGGTCGATGCCGGGGGCGAACGACTTGACCTCGCGCGCATCCTGCACCTCAATGTCAAACGCGGCGCCGGCCGCGCGCGCAAGGGCAAGCAGCGCGTCGCGGAACTTCGTCTCCTGGGGGTAGGCCTCGTGGAAGTGGAGGACCCCGCCCTCGCTCTTCAGCGCGCGGATGGCCGTGGGCAGGAACGCTTCCGTGCCGTGGATGTACCCGAGGACGACGCGGTCGGCAAGGCCGGTCGGCGCGACCCTGCGGCAGTCGCCAAGGCGGGCCTCGACGGCTTTCGAAGCCTTGTTGAGCCGGAGGTTCTCAAGGAGGAACCCGTAGGCCTCGGGGTTCTTCTCGCAAGCAATCACGCGCGCGGCCTTCGCGCGCACCGCAAGGGGGAGCGTGAAGTAGCCGATGCCCGCGAAGAGGTCCACGACCGTTTCCCCGCGGCAGTCCAGCGTGCCCATGCGAGCGCGCTCGGCTTGGTTGCCCGAGGAGAACATCACGCGCGCGACATCGAAGGCGAAGGTGAGCCCGTTCTCGCGGTGGCGCGTGACCGTGCCCTGCCCGTGGAGCACGCGCACGCGCGGGCGCCGCAGCGGGCCCCGGACCCCGCCGAGGTCCTCGACGACGCAGCGGGCCTTGAGCTCCTCGCCAACGATCTTGGCCAAGGCGCGTCGCAGCGCAAGGCGCGTGCCCGGGCGGAAGCGCAGGACGACCACATCGCCCAAGAGCTCCCAACCCGAGACCGCGACCTTCGAGAACCCCTGGCCGACCTCGGCCGCCGCGCGCGTTTCGATGCGCGCCCGGGGGCTTGCGACCTTCGAGGACGAAACTGCAGGTCTCACGCGCAAAGCCACCGCGCGGGGAGGACTTATAGAGTTCAGCCGTTTCTTTCGCGCGAGGCGGACAGCATGCCAACGGCGACCTTCCGGCAAGCCACCGCCGTGGCCCTCGCGAGCCTCGCGTTTTCCGCCCTCCTCCTGCCAGCCGCTTCCGCCGCGCCCTTTGTCTCCGGCGGCGACACGCGGGAGGTCGGGCGGATTCCGCGGGTCGCCTTCGAGGGGCCGCTGACCGTTCGCCCCGGAGAAGCGGGCGCCGTCGCTTTCAACGTCACGAACCGCTACAACGCGACGATGCAAGCCGTGCGCGTCGAGGTCGCGTTCCGCGTCGGGGGCGACTGGCTCCTTGCCCACAACCTCTCGCAAAACGAGAGCGCCCCGGCGTTCACCCCCGCCTCGCGGCTGCCCGGCGACCTCGCGCCCGGGGCCTCCATCCGGTTTGAGGCCCCCTTTACGACGCCGCAGAGCACGCCCCCCGGCGTCTACCTCGTCTCGCTCGTCCTCCGCTTTTCTTACGCCGCGCCGAACGGCACGACCGCGCAGGCGACCCTGGCCTCCCTCGGGGCCGTCGAGCCGGCCAAGCGCTCGCTTGTGAACATGTCGGACTACAACGGCACACTCGACGCGCTCGGCCTCGACGGGATCGTCCCCGATTCGAGCGTGCAGGTGGACGGCGGGCAAGCGGTCGGCCTCTGGTGGAGCGCCGTGGCCTTCGGAGTCGCAGTCTTGGGCATGGGGGCCGCCTACGGGCTCCTCGCCCCCGGGCGGCGAAACACCCGGGGGAGGGCGAAGTAGGTGGCCCGTAACTCCCGCGCGTGCCTTGTGGGTGCGATGGCAGTCCTTGCCGCGGCCCTCCTGCTGGCGCCGCTCCTGCCCGCCGAGCCGATCGAGCTCATCGAGGCGCCCACCAAGGTCCCGAAGTTCGAATTCGCCTCGCAAGGTGGGGGGATCGAGCCGGGCGCGTCAGGCACCTATGCGTTCACGATGCGCAACCGCTACAACGCTTCGATGTTCAATGTAACCGTGACCGTCGAGATTTACCGGTTCGCGACCGTGGAGCCGGAGCGCGTGGTGAACCTCAGCGGGCCCGCCGATGGGTCGCGCTTCCAGCCAGACTCACCCTTCGGGACTCCGCCCGTCTTTGCCGATACAGGCAACCTCCGGGCGTCGGTCTTTGCCGCGACGCTGGCTGCGAACGCCACCCTCGAGCTTTCCCAGACCGTCAGGTCGGCGCCTTCAACACCCGAGGGCGTGTACTTCACGCGCCACCGCGTGGAATTCGACTACGCGAACTTCACGGTCCCCGGCCAGGTCGCGCCGCGCCAGGCCCATTTTGCCATGGTCTCAAGGGGGTCCCTCGCAGACGGCGAGTGGGCCTCGATCAACTACACGGACCTCGAGGGGACTCTTGCGGCCCTCAACATCTCGGGGATCGTCCCGGACTCGTCCTTCTCCATCAAGCGGCCCGCGCCGCTTTGGCCCCTCGGCCTCCTCGTGGGCGCCACGGTCGCGGCCGGCACGCTCGCGCTTGCCGAATACCTTGTCGCCACGGACCCGGAGAAGCACGGCCGCCTCAACCGCGCACTGCTCCAGCTTGCCGGCAAGTGGCACATCCTGCGCGTGTCCACCGCTGAGGAGCTCCGCGCGCGCCTCAAGCGCCGGGGGGCGGGCAAGTAGCGCGCGCCTACAGGATCGCCCGTATCGCGGGGCCCGCGAGGCGCAGGAGCTGCGGGCTCTTGCGGAGCGCGACCCGGGCGAGCTTCGAGGGGAAGTCGATGTCGCCGTGCTGCAAGATGAGCGCCTTGAGCGCCGGGTCTTGCAGGATCCTCAGCGCCAAGTCGATCTGCTTGTCCTTCATGGCGATCATCATCCGGTGCAGCGTCTGGGCGTGCCGGAGCTCTCTTCCGATGTCGGCCATCCACGCGTCCTGGTAGGCCTTGAGCCCGCCCTTCGAGAAGTCACCCGATTCCAGGGCGGCGCTCGCGGTGGCCGCGCAGTGCACGGCCGAGGCAAGCCCCATGTAGAGGCCGCCGCCCGTCGTCTGCTTAACCTGGGCCGCCGCGTCGCCCACAATCATCACGCGGTCCGCGTACGTGCGCTTGAGAAGGCCAAACGGGATTGCCGAGAGGACGTATTCAATCTCCTGCGCGCGCCCGTACCGCTTGACGAACCACTCGGCTTTGAGGAGCGCGTTCAGGAAGTCGAGTGCGACGCCGCGTCGCCCGTCGATGCCGAGGCCGACGAGACCCGAGTCGGCCGTGTAGGGGATGATCCAACCGAAAAAGCCCGGGGCGATCTTCTCGCCGGCGAAGAGCTCCACGGACTCCGGGTCGAGCTTGAGGCCCGCGCAGTGGAGCTCGATCGATGGGACAAGTTTCTCCGGGTGCGAGAGCTTGAACCAGCGGGCAACTTGCGACTGGACCCCATCGGCGCCGACGATGAGCTTTGCCCGGACTACGCTCGTGCCGGTCTCCCCGTGCTTCAGCGTCACCTCGACGCCTCGCTCGTCGACCTTCGCGGCCTCCGCACGCGTGCCCACCGCAAGCTCCGCCCCGTGCTTCAACGCCAGCTTCGCGAACGCCTTGTCAAAGGACGATCGGTTCACGACATACGCGCGTGTGTCGGACGCCTTGAAGGAAAGGGTGTTCCCGCTCGGTGAGATCGCGTTGGCGCCCTTCAGCTCATTCATCACGACCCCGCGGCTTGCTCGGAAGTCCGCCTCCGGCAGGTCGAATACGCGCGGTGTGATGCAGCCGCCACACTGGATCGGTCGGCCGATCTCCGTGTGCTCCTCGACGATGAGGACGCTGTGGCCCCTGCGCGCGATCTGCGAAGCCGTGTAGCAGCCGACGGGGCCACCGCCCACTACGAGGACCTCCACATCGTCGGGCATAGGCAGGAGCAAAAACATCGGGGGAGGCTCGTATAAATACCATCATGAAAGATGAGGCGCGAGAACGATGGCGCGTGCCAAGAAGCGGAGCCTGGCCGAGGCGGTCGCGCACGCCGAGCGTGTGCTCAAAGAGAAGGACCGCCTTCGCGAAGAAGCCTTCCGAGACTCCCGCGAGATCCAACGCGCCGCTTCGACGGTCCTGCGCGCCGGAGTCCCCCGCACGGCCAAGGGAGTAGTGGCCGCGCGCGAGCAGCTGGCGCTCGCCTCCGCGCACTCGAAGGGCCTCAAACGCCGGTTGGAGGGGCACCCCGAACTCTACGAGTCCGGGATGATGGAGGCTCCCCTCCAGGAGCTTGCGGAGGCCTATGTGCTCCTCGCCCACTCACGGGGGGAGCCGATTCCAACCTATGACGAGATCTCGGTGACGCCCGCGGCGTTCATCCTCGGCGTGGCCGACGCGATCGGCGAGTTCAGGCGCCAGCTTGTCGGGGCGATTCGCTACGGCCGGATCAGCGAGGCCGAGCGCCACCTCGACGCGATGGAGGAGGCGTTTTCCGCGATTGCCGCGATCGCGCTGCCCGACGCGATCGTGCCCGTCAGGAAGAAGGTGGACACGGCAAGGTCGCTCATCGAGAGGTCGGCAAGCGAGGTCGCACTCGCGGTACGCATGCACGAACACGAGAAGGCCATACGCGCCGCCGGCGCTCCGCGCCGCGGCGGGCGCTGAGGAGGCAAGCGAGGCGTCCCAAGCCTCGACGGGATGAATTCGAAGCCCTTTTAGGGCGCCCGCCGTCTCCAATTCGAGAGTGGTTGGAGCGCCTGGCATGGGTGGGAAGGAATCGGCAAGGACCGCGCGCTGGCTCCGCTTAACCCTTGCGGGCCTCGTCATGGCCGTTGTGGGCGCAGGCTTCCTCGTCGCCGCGGCAGGCCCGGCGTCCGCCTCGAGCTACCCGGGCTCGGGCGACTGGTCGATCCCCGCGGGCACGACGGAGGTCGTGGCCAACCAGACTGTGACCGTGGCAGGCTCCGTGTACGTGCACGGTAACCTCTCGTTCGAGAACGCCGCGCTCGTCGTCACGGGGGGGCCTTTTCCGCCCGGGCTGCCGCTTCCGGGCCAGTTCGTGCCCGGGAACGTGTCCGTCGACGTAGGCGCGACCCTGGGGTTCAATGCCTCCACTTTCACCGGCTACGGCCGTGTCAAGGTCAACGGGACGATGTACGTGAACACCTCGCAGTTTTCGATCACGAGCAACAACGGGTCGCGCAATTCGGGCGTGTTTGTCGGCGAGATCAACCTGACCGGGTCAGCCTCTGCGTACAACTCGACCTTCGACCTCCTCGGGTTGTTCCGGGTCGCCGGCAACTTCACGATGATCGGGGCGTCCCTCACTTTCGGGCAGGACCTCTACGGCAACCAAACCCAGCCCTTCGGGTTCCGTGCGGCCGGCACCGCCGCGATCAATGTCCTCGACCTCGACGGGTCGAACGCGACCATGTGGGACGCAAGCACCCTTGCAGGCTCCGGCAACGGCACCTATTCGGTCTTCCAACCGGGTTCCTACTTCTACATGCGCAACTCGTACGGCTCGAACCTGGGGTGGGCGGGCTACCCCGGCTTCGAATTCAACGCGAGCTACCAGGTTGGGATTTTGGGCTCGACGTTCACAGCCGGCGGAAACGGCCCAGAGGTGCCCCCCTTGGATGGACTGCGCGCTCTCCTGGTTGCCAACAATTGTTATGGCGTGCGCGTGACAGGCTCTTCCTTTGCCGGCATTTCCCTGCCCGTGGTCCTGCGCGGTGGCTGGAACCATGTCCTGAGCGATCTTACGGTCGTACGCCATGCGGTGGGGGTCCAAATCGACAATGCCTCATACGTTTCGCTGCAAGACCTCTCCTTCCGGGAGGCTGGAGTTGCGCCAGGCTACGCGGGCTGGGCGGGTTTTGGCAATGCCGTGGCTCTGCGCGGCGGGTCCGACATTTCCGTGGTGCGCCTTTCCGTCGCCGGCAACGACACAGCCGCGGAATATCAGCCGCTGCGGGGCATCTATGCGGAGGGCGTCGCGAACTTGACGATCGGCAACGTCACGGTCATCGACGCGGGTGGATTCATCTCCGTTGTGGGCGGCCGGTCGCTTACGCTCCTCGACCTCGTCGCCGTCCGCGTCGGGCGGCTTCTCGAAGTCGCGGGCACCGCGAACGTACGCATCGAACGGGCGAGCCTACAGGGCGACGCACCTTCCGCGCTCTGGGTCTCGAATTCGCCGAACGTCACCGTTACTGATTTCTCGGGAAGCGCCCAGGTAGGTGTTCGATTCGAGGGATCCTCGAACGTCACGCTCACAAGGGCTTCCGTGTCGGTCACACAAACGGGCCTCAGCTTCGCCCAGGGGTCGAGGTTCGAGGCCTCGGCCGTGCAGGTCTCGGGCAACGGGACAGGGCTCATCTTCGTCAATGCGACGGACGTTGGCCTCATGGCGTCGACCTTCGAATTCTCGCGCGAGGGGCTCGTGGCGCTTATCGGCCGGAACGTTGCGATCCAGGGCGTGAATTTCACGGTCGCCGCCGGCGCCGTGCCCGTCCGGTTCCTCCATGTCGACGGGGTGAACGGCTTCTCGCTTTCGCGCTACACCTACGCGGGGGCCTGCGGCTCGGTGGGCTCAATCTCGGGCTCGTCGGTGGTTTCGATTGATGCGTTGCTTATGCCCGGTTGCGAGACGGGCCTTTCCGTTACCTCGACGGCGTACTTCATGCTGCCCTTGAGCGACCTCCGCGGGGCGTGGAACGGCACCGCGCTCGGCCTCTACAGCGTGACCGACGCGCAGGTCACGCACGCGGACCTTTCGGACGCCGCGTATGTTGGCCTGGCGCTCATCGGGTCCTCGCGGGTCTCGGTCTCCAACTTCACCGTTTCCGGGGCTGGGCTCGACGGGATCTTCGTGCAGCAGGGCGGGGCGATCGACCTCACCGATGGGGAGGCGCTTGGGGTCGGGGGCCGTGGGCTCGCCGTCGTGAACGCCTCGGCGCCGGTGACGCTTACGAGACTGAAGATCAACGGGAGCGGGTCGGGCGTGGAGGTCATCACTAGCCCCGGCCTCGTCTTCGTCGACGTCGAATCTTCGCGGTCGGCCGGCGACGGCGTCAACTTCGACGCCGCTTCGACGGGCGCCTCGCTGCGGGACCTCACGCTCCGGGAAAACGGAGGCGCCGGCCTGCGGATGGACGCGGCCGGCGCAAGTCTCATCGACGGCAACATCTCCTCGAACGTCGGGGAGGGTATTTCGCCCGGCGCGAGTGTCCGGCTCGATTGGCACGTGGAGGTGGCCGCATCCTTCGTGGACGGCCGCACGCGCTTCACGGGCGACCTCCTCGTAAGCGCGGGCGCGTCTTTCCTCGCGGAGCGCGCGGCGTTCCACCTCGACCCGGGCCCCCGGCAAATGCCGCTTTCCCCGCCGCCCCTCATCAACCTCGCCGCGGGCGCGCGGGCCGTTTTCGACCGCGTCACCTTCGACTCGACCAACGACTCGGCGCCCTACACGCTCGAGATGGGCACGGCGGCCTCCGTGGAGATCCTCGGCTCTTTCTTCCATGGGTCGGGCCGGGGCCTTTACGCCTCGGCGATCCAAGGCGGGCCCGATTTCCTCGCGATCCGCAACTCCACCTTCGTCGCCTTCTCTCGGCCCCTCGCGGCCTTCGGCTCCCTGGTCGAGATGTCAGACGTCAACTACAGCGACAACGACGTGGGCCCGCGCCTCGCGGTCCAGAGCCTCACGTTCTTCAACCTGACCGTCGAAAACTCGACCGGCGCCGGCCTCGAGGTCCTCGGCGTGCCCGTGGTTCGTGGCGAACGCCTGCTCGCCCGGTGGAATGCCGGGCTCGGGGCCCACTTCGCGAGCGTGAGCGACCTCGCGCTCTCCACGAGCGAGGCGTACGAGAACCTGCAAGGAGGCCTCTTGCTCGACAGATGCGTCGCCGACCTCCAGACGACCTCCGTCGCGGGCAACGCCGCGTTTGGCCTGCGCCTCCAGGGCGGGGGGCGCGCGGCGCTCACCGTCCTTCAAGCCTACGGCAACTCGGGGGCCGGGCTCGCCGCCGAGGACCTCGACTACCTCTCGGTCGACCAAGCTCTCATCTACGGCGGCCTCGGCCGCGGAATCGAGCTCACGCGTGTGTCGTTCGTTCGGCTCGACCGCGCCGAGTTCTACGACAACGCCGCCTTCGGCCTCGTGGCGCTCGACGTGGGGAACCTCACCGTCGTGGGCGCGCGCTTCGCCGGCAACGGGGTCTCGCACATCGTGCTCCAGGGCCGCACCGTCGCGCTCTTCGTCGACGGCGCCCTCGAGCGCTCGCCGGGGGACGCCGTCGCGTTGAACGGGAGCGCGTCGGGCACGTTCGTTGCCGTGGCCGTCGACGGGGCCGTGGCCCGGGTCGCCGCGTCGGAGGCGTCCTTTGCCTACCTGCTCAATTCGACCTTCGCCGCGCCCTTTGTCCTCGGCGGCGCGCGTGTGGACATCGCGTGGAACCTCAGCGCCGTCGCAAGGCGCGAAGCGGGGGCGCCTGTCGTGGGCGCGACGGTGACCGTCGTCGATTCGCAGGGCGCGCTGGTGGCCTCCGAGGTGACCGGCGCCGACGGGTCCACGCGCACGTTCACCCTGATGGCCAAAAGCGTTTTCGCCGGGGGCTCCTTCCTCGCCTTTTCGCCTCACACCTTCAGCGCGTCCCTCCCAGGTGGTGGCGGCGCGCGGCTCTCGGTCGAGGTGGACCGGTACATGGTCGTGAACCTCACGATCGACGGCACGGCGCCCGTGACCATGTTGACGCTCGAAGGGGAGGCGGGCACGGGCGGCTGGTTCCTCGGCCCCGTGACAGCCCGCCTTCGCGCCGAGGACGCAAGCGGCTACGGCGTCACGCTCTTCTGGCGCCTCGCCTCAGGGCCCTGGAGGAACGGGACAAGCGCGGGGAACTTCACCGAAGACGTGATCGCCGTGGACGCTGAGGGGTCAACGTTGCTGGAATACTACGCGGTCGACGGCGTCGCGAACACCGAGGCCGTCCGGGGCACCCTCGTCAAGATCGACCTCAGCGCGCCGACGGCCACGTTCGAGAACCTGCCGGCCAATGTGACCGGAGGCGAATTCGGGGTCCGATGGGACGCGACGGACACAGCGGGCAGCGCCTGTTGCACCTACAGCACGGAGCGCGCCTACGGCGACCTGCCATTCGAGCCTTGGGCGAACGGCACCGATGCAGGCGCCCTCTTCACGCCGACCTCCGAGGGCACCTACCGGTTTAGGCTGACGGCCTTCGACGGGGCGGGCCGCGCGTCTCGGCCGGTCACGGGCGCGCTCGTGGTGTACCTCAACGGGACGGTGCGGATCGCGGTAGCGGACCACACAGGAACGGCGCTTGCCTCTGCGGCGATCGTGGTCGAGGGGACGAACATCTCGCTTGCGGGTGCGGGGCCCTTCGAGATCCGCCTTGCGGCGGGGGCGTACCGGGTTACCATCCGGGCGCCGGGGTTTGTGCCGCGCACCTTGGAGGCGACCGTTGTCTCGCACAACATCACGGACCTCGGGGTCCTGGAGCTCGAGCGGTTGCCGGAAACGGTCACGAACGAAGCCGACCAAGGGCCCCTGGGACTCGTGTTGCTTCTGGTCGCCATCGGGGCGTCTGCCGCAATCTTCTCTTTACGAAAATCTCGCCAGAAAGGCAAGTAGGTTCCCTCAAGCTACCCCGCGAGCAGCGCCTCCCCGATGAGGAGCACGCCCGCCACAACAAACAGGGCGGCCGAAAGGGTCCGCACCGTCTTCTCGGTCATCCGCCGGGCAAGTTGCGCGCCGATGAACACGGAGGTAGCGGCGACAAACACGAGCGCCGCCGAGGCCCCCGCGAACACCGAGATGGGGGCCGCTTCCGTTGCGGCCAATACGAGGACGGCAATCTGCGTCTTGTCGCCCATTTCCGCGAGGAAATTGAGAAGGAAGGACTGCGCGAAGGCGCTCCGCGAATTCGACCCGCCGTCGGCCTCGTCCTCCTCGGGCCGAAAGTACCCCCAAAGGCCGAGCGCGACGAAGAGCAGCCCGCCGCCCACTTTGACCCACTTGAGCTGTGCCTCAAGGCCGACGGCAAGGAGGGCGCCGGCGGCCACGCCGATCGAAGTCGCGGCGATGAGCCCGAGCGAGGCGCCGGCAAACACGGGCCTCCACGGGTGGCGGGCAGCGAGCGAAATCGTTGCAAGCTGGGTCTTGTCGCCCAACTCGAGAATGGCGATTAGGCCAAGGGCCGCAAGGAAGGGGAGCGGACCTTCCACATCCGGCATCAGGCGTTCTTCCGTTTAGGCGTTGCCGTGTGCACAACGGGCTATTTCGGCTCCTGCGCGGGCGAACCGGCCGTTCCGTGCCCGCTGCGCGCCCGCAGGGCCTCGGCCGCCCCGGAAAACGAATCGGGAACCCAAAGCTCCTCGCCGAGGCGCGTGGCAAAAACCGCGCACGGCCCCATCGTGCGATTTCGCCCCACCCTGGCGTCCATGATTTCCTCGAAAGGAATGAAGAGGGTGAGGGGCGAGCCCCATCGGGGCGGGACTTGGAGCCCGTTGTCGTGCACGCGAAAGGGGGTGAGCCGCCTGTAGCGGCAAAGGCGAAGGCCGCCCAGGCCCGCGGGCACGCCCCCCGCGACAAGAGATAGAAGTAGAGCGACGTACCCCGCCTTCGAAAAAAAAGCCGGTCCGTTGACTGACATAGACGCCGACCGTTAGAACTGCAAGGCCGCCCACGAGCATGGATGCCGAAACGACGCGAGCGCGCTTCTCGCGGCCGTGCACCGAGGCTGCGGGCTCTTCCATGAGGACGTCGCCTGGCTCCAAGGGGACCGCCCCTCGCTCGGGCTCCTGCCCCCGAAGGAGCTTGTGCTTGCCTGCGGTCCCGTCGAACCCTGTCGTCCAGAGGCGGGGCGTATCATGGTAGAGTTCGCTCCAGCGGTTTCCAAGGAGCCCCCGTAGCAGTTCCTCCGCCTTCTTGAGGTCGAGGTACCTCGAATCGAGCCAGGTGACGAGTCCGCTGATTGTTTCGAGCTGAAGGCCCGAGGTGTCACTTGCCGGCAGGGCGCCAACGGCGTACGGGCTTCCGAACCGCCACCGGTAGATCCCGTCGAGCGCCTGCCAGGGCACGAAGGTGCGAAGCTCCTCACCTTCAAGCCAAAACCAATTGTCAAGGCCGTCGGAGTAGAGGTGGCCTTTGCCCTCGTTGTCCGACCACGAAAGAAGCGGCTCACCGACCGGTGAGGCCGGGGAGTTTGCGTTGGCATAGGCCTGGAAGGCTGCCCGCAGCGCCGGATTCAAGCTCGCGATGTTAGGACGGGCTTTGGCGGAACGCAACCACCCCCTCCTAGATCTCCTCAAGCGGGTGCATCGCGGCCTGCTCTCCGCGCTTGCCCTCCGGGATTGCGTCATCCGCAGAGATGTCGATCTTCACCGGCCACAGCGAAAGCGCAACGGCAATGCCCCAGAGGATGAGCGCCAGCCCGATCTCCTTTCTCGTGAAGAACTCGATTCCCACGGCGAAGATCCCGACCGCCGAGACCTTTGCGGCAAACACGATCTGCCGGTATTTCGTGACCGGCACCTGGTAGCGCGTCTCGGGCAAGCTCACACATCCTCGATCTTCACGAGCTTCGGCTCCTCGGCGGCCTTCGCCGCGGCAGGCGCCGCCGTCTTCAGGTCAGCCTTCGAGCGGTAGCTCGGGTTCCCGTTCATCGGCGAGGGGCCCATCTTTCGCACGTCCTCCGTGAACTCCGTGAGCGCGCGGGCAAACAGTGGGCCTTCGCGCCCCACAAAGAACCCGATCTTGAGGCGCCCCCGGAAGCCGATCGAGGGCGAGGAGAGCACCTCCATGAGCTGGCCGAGCTCCTTCTGCGCGAGGTTCGTGCCCGAAAGGTAGTGGCACGAGCCCTTGTCGCAGGCGCCCACGAAGACGCCGTCGAGGCCCTCGCGGAACATGTTGATCACGTTGCGCGGCTCGATCCTCGCGGAGCAGAGCGTGCGTATCACAGCGACCTCGGGCGGGAACTTGTGGCCGCCCACGCCCGCCTCGTCGAGCGACGACCACGTGCACCAGTTGCAGCAGATCGCCGCCACGCGCGGTTGGAAATCGCCCCGCTGCGGGGGCTTTCCGACCTCCTTGCCGGCCACCGCCTCCGTGATCGTTGCCTCCTTGAGCGCCTTCTGCGAGTCGGGGGGAAGGCCACCCTGGCCCGGCGGGTTCTGCTGCCCGCGCTGGAGGAAATCTGCCATCTTGCGTTCCCCCTTACCTCGTCCGCATGAAGGCCTTGGCCATGGCCTCCATTTGGCCGTCTGTCAGGTTGACCATCTCGATCGCGAGGCACGTGCACTCCATCGCGCACATCCCGCAGCCCGTGCAAAGCGCGGGGTCGACCGTCGCCTTCTGGGACTTGAACGAGAGGTTCTCGACCGAGAGGTGCGAGAGGTCCACGTAGGTTTCCTTGAAGCCGATCGCGCCGAAGGGGCACACGTCGCAGCGCTTGCAGCCGATGCAGTTCTCGTCGACGATTTCCGCGACCCAGGGCTGCACCTCAACGCCGCCCTGCGCGAGGATCGTGCCCACCCTCGAGGCGGCGATCGAGCCCTGGACGACCTCGCCCTCGAATTCCTTCGAGGCTTTCGTCTTGAAGTAGCCGTCCTGTGGCGGGAGCTTGACTTGGAAGGTCTCGGCCTTCCCCCTGCCGCCCGTCGACTTCGCGTCGTCGGCCACGAGGATCGTGCCGACCGTGAGCGCACCCTTGAACCCGTCGCGGTCGAAGGTCACCTCGAACTTGCCGAGCGAGCCTTCGACGCCGATGATCTTCGTCGAGTTGAACACCTTGACCTTCGGGTGCGTCTTGACGAGCTTCACCGCGTCCTTGAGGCTCACCTGGGCCTGGCTCACGACGATGGTCTTCGCGGCCTTCTCGTCCACCCACCCGTCGATGTCGAAGGACGACTCGGCAAGCTTGACATCGAAGCCGAGGTCGGCGAGCGTGAGTGCCGCCGTGATCCCGCTGGCGCCGGCACCCGCAACGAGCACGCTCTTTACCGCCGACGTCTTGACCTTGTCCATCGGCTCGAGCATGGCGGCCTTCGCCGCCGCCAGCGTGACCATCCGGTCGAGCGAAAGCGCCGCGTCCTCGCGGGAGTCCTTGTGCACCCAGGCGCAGTGCTCGCGGATCGACACGAATTCGTAGAGCGAACGCTCGACAGCCGAGCCGACTGTCACGTTCTCGCGGCAACGGTCGCGCTGGAGGTGGCACGTCGAGCAGTGGTGCTCGAGCGAGCAGCAGGCGCATGCCCCCACGACCACTCGGTCGAGGCCGAGCTTGGCGATGTCGGCCTTGAGCGCCTCCGGGTCCTCCTTCTTGCAGAGGTTGTTGAAAATCCGCACGTGGACGACGTTCGGGTCGCCCTCCGCAATCTTCTTGGCCGCCGCCTCGAGGTCGACGTAGTCCGAGACGGCCCCGTCGCAGCGGCAGAAAAAGACGCCCACACGCGGGCCCGCCTGTGCCTCCGCCATCGCGTCCGACCTCCCGTTCCTCTCTAAGTCCTTGCCAGGGTGGTAAGGAGGCGCGCGACCGTGTGCGACGCGTCCTCGAAGACCTCGTCAAGCGTCATGGGGCCCTTCGCCGGGCCCGCGACCTGCACGCGCCCTTCCGGCACCGCGTAGCCGAACTCGTCTAGCTTGATCCCAAGCTGGGGCGCCAGGGCTTTGAGGGCCTCCGGCGGCGCGACGGGCGTCGAGACGACCGCCGCGTCCACCTCGAGCTTCTTCTCCCCGTCGGCTGCCATGTAGGTGACCGTGACCTTGCCGCCCTTGGATTCGAGCTTGGAGGGCTCGACGTCGTAGGTCGCCACAGCGAGCTGCTTTTGGATGCCGATGAGCTGCCCCTTCACGCCTGCGCCGGCTTCCTTGTCATGAAAGAGGTGCACCTTGACGCCCGGGCTGTCCGCCGCCACCGCCTTGAGGGCCTCAATGGCCCATCGCAGCGTCACATGGCCGTTTTCCGCCCAGGCGTCCCCTTTCCCCTTTGCCTGGATGAACGCGACGACTTTCGGGCGCTCGCCGTGCTTGGCGTGCGCTTTCGCCGATGCGCCCGCGCCGTGGTGCGCGCCGACCGACAGCGCCGAGACGGCCTCGCCCGGCGTAAGCCGGAACTCGCCGCCCGTGGGCCCTGCGGGGTCCAGAAGCCGCTGGGCCTGCCCGAGCGAGAGAACGCCCGCGAGCCTGCCGCCCCCAAACTGCGCGAAGCCAGCGAGTCCCATCGGGGACGCGCCCATCGCCACAACGACCGCGTCGAAGGGCAGCTCGGCCTCCGCGTCCTTTTGGTCCGCATCGAACCGGATCGCGTCGACCGGGCATACCTCCTCGCACCTTCGGCAGGACTTGTCCTTGTACCAGAGGCATGTGCCCTCGTCGATCACGTAGAGCCGCGGGGACGAGTAGAAAGACGGGAGAAAGACCGCCTTCCTCGACCCGACCCCTTCGCTGTATTCGTCCGGCACCGTCACCGGGCAGGGGTCGACGCACAGCTGGCACGCCGTGCACACGTCATACACATGGCGCGCCTTCGTCGCAAGCTTCAGTTTGAAGGTCTTGGTCTTCTCGTCCTTGGTGGCGGACTTGACGGTCGTCTGGGTCATCACCTTGATGTTCTTGTTCCACTCCACGTCCATCATGAGGGTCGAGATGTTGTCGAGCGTCGCGTCGCGCTTCGAGAACTTGTCGTCGAGGATCCCGTGCACGGCTTTGCCGCCAAGCGAGGGCGAGGCGTCGATGAGCGTGACCTTTCGCCCCATCGCCGCGAGGTCGAGCGCGGCCTTCATCCCGGCCACGCCGCCGCCGAGGACCGCCACATCCTCCGCGCCCTTGCGCCCCATGGTTTTCGACCCCCCTATCCCCTGCTAAACGCTCACGCCTTCGGTGCGGCTGGCGCCGCCGGCGCGCCCGCCAACGGCGCGACCGCCGCGGGCACTGGGGCCTTCTTCACGGCGCGCAGCTTGCCGGCCGGAAGCGCCCGAGCGAGGAACACCGCGTAGTCCATGACTTCGAAGTTGTACCGGTCGCTCTCAGGCTTCAGGCAGTTGAAGTGCGCGAGGCACTTCGTGCACGCCGTGAGCATCACGTCGGCCTTCGTCTCAAGCGCCTGCTCCATGCGGAAGACCCGCAGGGCCTTCGTCTGGTCGTTGCAGTTCACCATCGAGGAAATCCCGCAGCAGGGGCCGAGCTCGCGGTTCTCCCGCATCTCGACCACGCGCGTCCCCTTGACCTTTCCGAGGACCTCGCGCGGCTCGTTGATGATCCCCATGTGCCTCGAAAGGCGGCACGGGTCGTGGAAGGTGACCGTGAGCGGCTTGCCGTCCGGCGACTCGACCCTGAGGTCAAGGTCCTTGCCCGCAAGCGTCTGCGCGATGTGCTCGACGACGATGCCCCTTTCGATGATCTCCGGGTAGTCCTTGGCAAGCGTCCGGTGGCACTCGGCGCAGGTGCAGACGATCTTCTTGACATCCGAGCGCAGTATCTCGCGCGTGTTGTATTCCTTCAGCCGGTCGAAGACCTCGACGTGGCCCTGCCAGAGTTGGTCGTGGCCCACACACTTGAGGTCGAGGACGATCGGGTCCATCCCGACTTCCTGGAGGAGCCTCACGGCCGCGTCCTGGATCTCGCCGTAGTCCACGTTGATGCGCATGAAGTACTCGATGCGCTTGAGGCAGCCCGGCCAGTAGCCGACCTTCTTCGAGGTGTCCCACTCGCGCGGCGCGATCGGAACCTGCGATTCGAGGTCCGTCACGTCGTGCACGATGCCCTCGCAGGCCGGCCTGCCGGGGTAGCCGCGCGAGCCGTCGCTCCGGATCTTGAGGAGGAACGACTCGTAGTCGACCTCGAGCGGGCAGACTTGCCAGCAAAGCCCGCAGGAGAGGCAGGTGTCGAAGTCGTCGCAAGAGTCCTGCCACGTGTTGTAGACGAGGTTCAGCGTCGTGAAGTCCCTCACCTTGTGGTCGGGGCAGATATCCGCGCACCGGTGGCAGCCGTAGCACTTGTTGAGTTCGTAGGAGTACCCGCCGCGCGTCTGGACGTACTTGAGCGCGCCGTAGGTGAACGCGCCGCCGACCACGGTGCCCCATATCGTGAGGGCTTTCAGCGTGTCGGGCGTCATCCGGTAGTACTCGTACATCAGCTGGTTGATTGAATAGACTGAGAGGAAGAAGACCGCGATGAGCCCCGCGACCCCCGCGGCGGCAAGCCCCGGCTGCTCGACCGGCCGCTTCTCGCGGCCCTTGGGGTCGAGGAACGGCACCATGAAGAGCGGCCCGATGATCACGCCGTTGAGGACGACGCCAAAGGTCTTCGCGGCCATGATGGGCACGCCGAGGATGACGATGTCAACGTCCGAGATCTTCAGCAGCCCGAAGGACCACAGGAGGTACCAGTCGGGCATCAGGTTGTCCGGCGTGACTAGCTTGTTCGCGTGCTCGTGGAGCGGCGGCGAGGCAAACGCCGAGAGGAAAAAGAGGATCGCCATCATAAGGCAGAGAATGACGGTGTCGCGCATCACCTCGTGGGGCATGAAGGGGACCATCTCGACCTTTTCCCAGTGCTTCACCTTCGCCTTGGAGAACTGCTCGTCGACCCTCTCGCGGAACTCGAGGTACTTGACGGTGAGGTCGGTTAGGCTCATTCGTTTCCCCCTAGTGCGGCTCAGCGACGCCCTGCATCCAGACGATGCCCATGTGCAGGACCATGAGGGCCCCGCCCACGAGCGGGAGCACGAACACATGCAGGTAGTACATGCGTATGATCGTGGCGGCCGAGAGTTCGGGCCCGCCGAAGAGCATGTTGCCGATGATTTCGCCGATGACGGGAATCGTATTGGCCATCTCAAGACCGATCTGGCCTGCCCAGAAGGAGAGCTGGTCCCACGGCAGCAGGTAGCCCGTGTAGCCGAAGAGCAGCGTGACATTGAGCAGGACGACGCCAAGGAGCCAGTTGAGCTCGCGGGGATTCTTGTAGGCCCCCACGAAGTAGACACGCATCATGTGGAGGAAGACGGCCGCGACCATCATATGTGCCCCCCAGTGGTGGAGCGCGCGGAAGATGTAGCCGAAGGTGACGCGCGTCATGATCGTTTCCATAGAGTCGTAGGCGGGCGAGGGCGCCCCCACGTTCGGCCCGGTCCCCTCGGGGATGTAGTAGAACCCTAGAATGATCCCGGTAATCGTCTCGATGATGAACGCCGCAAACGACAGCCCGCCGAGGCAGTACAAGGGGTACCAGTACCAAATGACCTTGAGGTTGTACCGCTCGGTGTGCGTGCGCGGCATCTGCCGCTGGATCGTGTAGAGGAACTCGCGAGTGGGCCTTGCAAAGGCAAAGAAGCGGTGGCGCTCGTCGAGGGCCGTAAGGAGGACAATGTAGTAGTTCTGGAGCTTGCCCGAGTAGGAGAGGAAGAGCATGACGACGGCAAGCAGGATGACCGAGACGCCGACGATGAGCCAGAAGTACTTGGCCAGGATATCTTCGAAGATGAAGCTCTCGCCGAAGGGGTTGCCGGGGGGCGGCCCGCCGCCCGTCCCGGCGGCGGCCACAAGGATGCTCACGGTGTAGACGGTCGAGTTGTGCGCGCCATTCGACGCGAGGATGCGCACCGTGTGGGTGCCGGCCACGAGGCCGGCGGTCGACAGGTTGTAGTCCCAGGTTACGTTACGTGCGTCGCCGCCCGGGGGGATCTGGAAAGCGATGGATGCGGGGGGCGTGCCGTCGATTTGCACGTACACGGCGGTCACACCGGCCGCGTCCTGCGCGGTGCCCGCGAAGGCGACGGTCGACCCCGGCGAGACGGTCGCCGGCGTCCTCGATGTGACCAAGACGGCGGGGCGAAGGGCGCTGTCGAAGACAACGATGCGGCCGACCATCCCCGAGTCGAAGTTCCCGGAATGGAGTTGGCAGCGGAAGCGGAAGGTGCCGGCCGTGTTGAAAATATAGGCCCACGTAGCCCCCGCTGCGAGGCTACTGGGCGCGCCTGAACCAAAACCCGCTTCGAAAAGGACGTCGTGGGCAAAGGAGGCGTTGTTGACAAACACGACGGTGTCGCCCGTGGCGACCTCAAGCTCGCCTGGATTGAAGGTCAGGGCCGTGCCGCGGACCTCAATGGTCCACGTCACCGGTGGCGAAACCGGCGTGGACGGCGCGGTGAGGGCAGAGACGACAAAGGGCCTCTGAAGCGTCGTGCCGTTTCCCGTGGCGTTGCCGGCGAATACCTCAAACGTCTGGTTCCCCGTGGCGAACCCGATGGCCGGCAGGCTCACGTTGAACGACATCACGCGGGTGTCGTTGTCGAAGACGGGGGTGAGGTTCGCGAGGGCCACGGTGAGGTTGCCCGCCCAGAAGCCGACTCGGGCCACGGAGCTGTTGTCCGTCGCGAGCCCCGAGAAGGTGACGGTGCCGTTCAGGGAGACGGGCCCCGACGGCGCCCCCGTGATCGCAATGGAGGGGCCTTGGGCCGTGTCGAGGACCGTGATCCGTCCGATCATCACGTTTGGGGGGTCGAATCCGGCCGGCGAGTGGGCGAGGCAGTGATACTTGTAAACCCCCACTTGGGCGAACGTGTGCGAGAAGGTCGCGTTGGGGGCAAGGCCGCCGACGGTGCCCGAGCCGAACCCGGCCTCGAAGTGCACGTCGTGCGCCTGCGTGCCGTTATTGGACCACGTGACCGTGTCCCCGACCTGCACCGTCAGGTTTTGCGGCGTGAATGAGTAGTCTAGGATCGTGACATTGTAGGTGGCGGCTGCGGCCGGCGCGGCAGAGACTGCGAAGGCCCCCGCCAAAGCAACAGCGGCGCCGGCGAGGAAGAGCATCGAACGGCGATTCATGGTCGAGTCCCCCCTCAAACCTGGCCGCCCGTGATGTTCTTGCCGTACTTGTATTTCGTGAACTTTACTTGGATCTGGTCGCCCTCCACGATCTGCATCTTGAGCTGGTCGAGAGGGTTCGGGGGCGGGCCGAACATGACCTTGGCCGAGTTGTAGATGTTGTAGGTGCCAAGGTGGCACGGGCACACGATGAAGTCGTGGTCGAGGTTCACGGGCACGAGCTTCTTGCCCTCTTGCTCGTTGCGCCAGAGGGCGGTGCAGCCAAGGTGCTTGCACTTCGCGTTGAAAAGAGCGAAGGTCCCGCCCGCGCCGTAGTCGACGGTCCCCTTCATCGAGGCGGCGACTTTCGCCTTGATCAGGTAGACGGCGATCACGTTCATAGCAAGCGCGGGGATGATCCCCTGGGCGCCGAGTCCCGGCTGGGGGAAGTCGGAGGCCTTCATCTTGTCGCCCTCCTTCGAGTTCGCCCAGGCCGAGGTCGCGCCGGAGGTCGAGAAGACGACGTCGAATGTCCCGTCAACGAACGGGTTCACGTAGGGGGGGACGAAGGCGCCCAGCGAGCCCGCTGTAGTGGCGAAGAGCGCGCCCGCGCCGGCGAGGTAGACGCCCTTCTTGATGAAGTCGCGTCGCTCCTCGATGACATCGTCGCGCGTCGGGGCGGCCTCGTCGAGGCGCCGCTCTTTCTCGAGCCCGGAGCGGCGCGCCATCTTAACGGACCTCCTGCTTGGGGCCCTCGGTCCTCGGCGGGAGGCTTGGGCGGATCTTCTGGCGCTCGGCGTACCACAAGACGCGGTTCGACTTGGGCGCGTTCCACTGGGAGTCCCAGTTTTTCGTGGGGTCCTCGCCGGGGAGGTACTTGGGCCGGCGGCGGCGGATGAGCATGACATCGGGGATGAAGTGCTTGCGGTAGAGGTCAACGATGAACGCCAGGTCGATGAAAAACATCCCCATCCAGAATGCCATCATTTGCTGCGTAAGCCCCGTGGGGCCCCCGTAGTCCGGGTTCGCGAGCCAGTCGGCCTGGTACCAGAGCCCGACTGTGAAGAGCGCGAGGAAGAGCATCGAGGTGAGGATGAGGCCGAAGAGGATCCAGAAGACGGCAATGGACCCGGAAGGCTGCCGGATGTGCGCTTCGCCTTTGTGCAGGTTGGGGGGTTCGAGCCCGCGCTCGAGGTGGTCCTTGAACTCCTGCGCGCCGAGGTCGCCCTTGGGTGCCGGGATTGCCATGGCGGGTGCCACCTTTTCGCGGGCGCAAGCGAGCCCAACGCCGCGGCCTTTCCGTTTGGGAAAAGTCGCAGATTCGCCGGGCTCATCCAGCCTATCTGGACGGCTCGGCCAGGCGTCGCGTACTGGACGCCCGAGGATCGGGAGAACGCTATTTAACCTTTGTTTGGCGAAGGAATCGCGCGCCTGAGGCGGAGCGCGTGGCCCGGCGCGCGTCGGCAAGCCACGTGGGCCGCTGGGAAAACGCCGCGGAATCCTCCGCGCGAGGGCTTAGATTCCTTTGGGCTCCAGGCGGCGCCGAACGTTTAAATTCGGTGACCAGATTGCCCGCTCGTCTCAAGGGTCGCTGGCTTGTCATTGCCAGAGGAACTTGCGGAGGACTGTTAGTTGGACAAAGCCGCGCTGCTCAAAGCCATCAAGGAAGCCGAGGCCAAGACGGCCAAGGACCTTGAGGAGGCCCAGGCCAAGAAGCAGATGGCCGTGGCCGGCGCCCAGGCCGAAGCGGAGCGCACGAAGCGCGAGGGCCTTTCGGCCGTGGACAAGCAGGTCGCGGACCAGGTGGGGGAAGCCAGGCGCAGGATCGACGCGGACAAGGCCGAGAAGCTCACGGCCGGGCGCGTACGGATCCGGCGGAAGCGCGAGGTCGCGGAGGCGCGTGTCGGCGAGGTCGCCGAGTACCTCGTGCAAGAGTTCGAGCGGTCGGCCCAGTCGGGCCTCCGCTAACGGGCCAAGGCGCCCCTAAACGACGCGCGGTGAGCCTGGAGGGTTGGCCCCATGCTGCTCCCAACCCGGATGGCGCGGATGGTCATTGCAGGTCCCCGGACCCTCGAGCGCAAGGTCGTCGACGTGCTCTACGAGCAGCGCGCCCTCCATCTGCGCGACTACACGCCGCCCG
>JBGPNV010000010.1:0-22831 GCA_041487695.1 Thermoplasmata archaeon
CGGACTTCAAGCCCGGCGCGAATAACGGGCCGCGGAAGCGCCGCCAGGTTGGCCTTCGCCCTCCTCCCGGTCGTCGACCGCGCCTCGACGAACGTCTTCGTCGCACGGTTCGACCCGGCAAGCGTGAAAAGATCACACGGTTTTTTTGATAATTCCTCTCTTGTAGGAACTATGTCACTCACCTACGCCGACGCGGCGGCCTTCCTCTTCGGCAACCGCCCGTTCACCGTCCGTGAGTTCGCGAGCCGGACCGGTAGCCCCCGGCCAGCCAAGACTCTTAGCGAGCTCAAGTGCCGGGGGCTCGTCGCGCGCGTCGGGCGCGGGCGTTACCGGTTCCTCGAGGCCGAGGAGCGGGCGGATCCACGAGCCGCGGAATGGGCCCGAGCCCGGCGCGCGATCCTCGACGCTGACCTCCCGATGGCCTGGACGGGGACGTCCGCCATCCTGCTATAGACCGCCCACCGCTACACTGTGAGCCCCACCGTTCTCCTCCGGCTCTTCCACGTGCTTGTGCCCTCGCACACCCTTGGAGCGTGGCGCAGGTACCTGCGCAAGAAGCGGCTCGCTTTTTCCCCGCGCCGCTCCATCGGAGCCCGGGTCGTCCTCGAGCCCGTCGCGCGCATGCCCGCCCTCGAGACGGTCGCAGGGGAGCGCGTCATCACGCGCCGTGCCGCCCTTGACATCGTCCGGGCCAATCGCGCCGTCTATGCCGCCGCCGACAAGCTCTTCGTCAACGGACCCCGCCGAGCGTGAGCGGGCGGTCGCCGAGCTCCTGGACGCGTGGCCCTGGGCACTCGGTGCAGTCATCATCGGCGGCTACGCCGTCGCCGTCCACGGGGCGCCTCGCTATTCGGATGACGTGGACTTCGTGATCCCCACGGACTCGAAACCCAAGTACGGCGCCTTCCTACGGTCGCGCGGCTTCGAAGGACGCGAATTGAGATTCAAAGCCCCAGCGCGACCGGGCTCTCTGTGGAGCGCTGGGAGAAGGGCCCCGTGACCTTGGACTTGCTCGTCGGAGGCGTGCGAGACCGTCGGGCCGCACTCGAAGTTCCCGCCTCATGGATTACGTGAGACCCCTGGCGGGGCCGCTTGACGCTCCTCTCTGGCCGAACGGAGGGGCAGGTGGTCGTCTGCCGGGCGACAGCGCTCTCTGCGCTCAAGCTTCTGGCTGGCCACCTGCAGGACCTTGGCGACATGTTCGCCATGGACGGGGCGGTGGTCGACGTGTCCGAGATGCAAGGGCTGCTGTCGCTTGCAGAATCGCCAGCGCTCGAGGACACGCTCGCGCTCGTGGGGCGCCTGACGGCCGGCCCCAAGACGTACCGGGACGTCGGCTCTCGCTCGGCGGCCGGATCGCCCGAGAAGCGCGAGAACCTTCGCCGTTGGAGATATCTGCAAGACCGCGTCGCGGCGTGCATCCCAAATCCTTGAGATGGCCTACTGCCCGCGGCCGCGCCGGATCTGGTAGGCCGTGCGCTGGACGCGCCGGGGCGTGATGCGCTGCCCCTGCGAGGGCCGCGTGTGCTCGGACCCCTTGCCCTTCTTGCCCATGCCGCGGCCCCTCTTGCCTGCCGGCGTGAGCCCGCGGTAGACGCGGTTCCCGTGCTGGGACTCGCAGATCCAGTTGATCTTGGGGTCCGCCTGGACGGCAGGGTGGTGCGTGTCGACCATGATGACTTCGTAGTAGTAGTGGCCGCCGTCGTCGCCGACCCAATAGGATGCGAGGACCTCGCAGTTCGGGTAGTGCTTCTGCGTGCGCTCTTCGGCGATCCGCTGGATGGACTTCGCGGCCGTGATTTTGTTCACACCCATCGAGCGCGGCTTGCGCCCGTGGTTGAAACGCCGCTTGTGCAGGCTCCCGCGGCGGACGCGCGCGCGGACGACCAAGAACCCGGGCTTCGCGCGGTACCCAAGCGCGCGCGCGCGGTCGAGCCGCAGGGGGTGCTCGACGCGCACAAAACTCCCCGTGCGCCGCCAGGCAATCTTGCGCGTCCAGTCGAGCTCTTCCTTCTCCTCGCTCGGCTTCGACCAGGTGCGCCCAAGCCGCGAGTAAAGGGACTCCGCCATCCTAGATCACCCAAGCATTGGAGGCCGCCTCAAAAGGCGGGAAGGGACGCAGACCGCTTGCCCTATTTGAAGATTTGCGGGGCCGCCGGCGCGTCGCTTGGCGCGCTGGCTAGGGGGGAATTTGCCAGCCGCCCTATGCCCTTTCCTTCGGCAGGCGCGGGACCGCGAAATTCCGAGCGGAATTCCGCAGTGCCGAAAAATTACCGCAGGCGAAAGCGGCCCCCAAGCCCGCCCGACCCCCAAAACGCTTTTCAACCCTCATCCCCTGCCTCGCCACCTTGACCTGCTCGGCGCGCTCGCGCGCAAGGTAGGTTGCGAGAACCCCGCAGGGGAATGCCCACCCATGGCCGCCAAGAAATCGAAGCAGCGCCCGCGCCTCTACACGTCCCGCCCGCACCTCTTCACCTCCGAGTCGGTCGCCGACGGCCACCCGGACAAGGTCGCCGACCACATCTCCGACGCGATCCTCGACGACATCATGCGCCAGGACAAGGCCTGCCGCGTGGCCGTCGAGACGATGGTGTCGACGGGGATGGCGATCGTGGCCGGCGAGATCACGACGACGGCCTTCTGCGACTTCGTCGCGGTCGTCCGGACCACGATCCGCGAGATCGGCTACGACGACCCCGCCACGGGATTCGACTGGCAGACGGTCGCTGTGCTCTCGTCCATCAAGCCCCAGTCCCCGGACATCGCGAGGGGCACGAACCTCAAGATGAAGAAGAAGCAGGGCGCCGGCGACCAGGGGCTCATGTTCGGCTTCGCATGCTAGCAGACGCCGACGCTTATGCCCGCGCCGATCTACTACGCGCACCGCGTGACCGAGAGGCTCGGCAACGTCCGGCGGAAGGGCGTCCTGCCCTACCTCTACCCCGACGGGAAGAGCCAGGTCACCTTCGAATACCGCGGCGGCAAGCCCGCGCGCGTGGAAGCCGTCGTCGTGGCCGCCATGCACAAGGACGTCGTGACCCACGACAAGATCAAGCGCGACATCATCGACGAGGTCATCCTCCCGTGCTTCCCCGAGGCCCTCATCGACAAGAAGACGCGGTTCTACGTGAACGAGACGGGCAAGTTCGTCATCGGCGGCCCCCGGGCCGACACGGGGCTGACGGGCCGGAAGATCATCGTCGACACCTACGGCGGCTACGGCAGCCACGGCGGCGGCGCCTTCTCCGGGAAAGACCCCTCGAAGGTCGACCGGTCGGCGTCCTACATGGCGCGGCACATCGCGAAGAACGTCGTGGCGGGCAAGCTCGCCGAAGAGTGCGAGGTCCAAGTGGCCTACGCGATCGGGGTGGCCGAGCCAGTCTCGGTCCTCGTCGAGACCTTCGGGACCTCGGAGGTGCCGGAGGCGGCCATCGAGGAGGCCGTGCGCGACACCTTCGACCTCACGCCCTACGGGATCATCGAGTACCTCGACCTCCTGCGCCCGATCTACAAGAAGACGGCGGCGTACGGCCACTACGGCCGCGACGACCCCGACTTCACGTGGGAAAGGACGAACAAGGCCTCCGCGTTGAAGAAGCGGGCCGAGAGCTACGCGTGAGGGACGCGCGCGCGCCCGGTCGAGTGCGTGCGGGACGGGCGTGGGTCCGCTTCACTCGACTGATTCGATGCGCTTCACGTCGTCGAGGTCGTGGTGGGCCGCGCGCGCCTGCTTGCGCTTGCGCAGGTCCTTCGGCGCGACCACGCGCAGCGCCTCGCCGCCGACTTGGAGGGCGCGGGCGCGCAGGTCGAGAGGCTTGAATTGCGGGTCCTGTTGGTAGGCAAACGGCCACCCGGTCACTTCAAAGCGAAGGCCCGCGGGAGCTTTGGCCGTCTTGGCACGCGTCGCGACCTGCTTGGCCTCGCAGTCGTGCATCGTGAAGAGGAGGAGCCGGCGGGCCGTGTCGGTGTCGGGGATCAGGAAGTCGATGTCTTCGGTGGACCGCGTGTGCCCGTAGGCTGCCACGGCCCACGCGCCGTCGAGGAGGACCGGCAGGCGGTAAAACCGCATGCGGCGCACGACCTTGGTGAAAGTGTCCTGGAGGGGAACTTCGAGTTTGCGTGTGGGGTAGCGCAGCCGGACGGCTCTCTCCATCGCCTCGAAGATCGGTTCGGCCACGGTCGGCGACCCGGTGGCGGCTAGATGAATGTTGGCGCGCGCGGGGGGGGGGGGCACCCGGCGCGAGGAGCCCTTGTCAGTAGATCTCGATGCGCAGCCCGTTCGGGTCGTAGAACGCGAGGTTTTCGCCCACGTTGTCCTCGTATTCGACCTTGAAGTCCTTCAGGCGCTGGACGAGGTCGCGCCGCTCCTTCAGGTGGCGCATGCGGACGGCGACGTGGGGCTCGTCGCCAGAGTAGTCGGGCTTCTTCCCTACGACGAAGGCGAGGTAGGACTTGTCGTCGAATTCGATCGTGAGGACCCGAGGGCGGACGCCCTCCGGCAGCGGCCCCGTCGTCTCGACCCACCCGTGGTCGGACATCCCGGCGACGCTCTTCAGCTTCCAGCCCAGGACCCGCGTGTAGAAGTCCAGGGTCGAAGCGAAGTCCAGGAGAGGGAGGTCAACGTGGTGGATGCGTTCCGGCATGCCGGGGCTCGCCTTCCCGTCCACGAGGCTCTAGCGGCTCTCATCGAGGAAGCGCTGGAGGCCCGGGCGCGACTTGAGTCCGTTGTCGAAGTCGTCGGCGCCGGTGGGCGCCACGGAGGGGGCCCTGACCTTGGCGGGGCGCTTTTGCCGCAAGCCCTGAAGCGCCGCAAGCCGGGGCACCGCGGGGAGCCTGAAGGTGACCTTGCCGCGCCCGAATTTCAGGTAGAGCACCGCACCGGCAAGGCCCGCGCCGCCGAGGACCGCGATGAGGCCGAGGAGCCCGATCTGGTCGAGGAAGCCGTCCTTGGCGTGGACCTCGAAGGCCTGGTAGGGCGCGCTCTTGGGGCCCGACCGCGCGATGCCGTCGTTGTCGGTGGCCCTCACAAAGTAGAGCGCGGAGGCGCCCGCGCGCAAGCCCGGCAGGTCGCCGGTGTAGGTCGACCCGTCCGCGCCGGGCGACATCGGGCGTTCCGACCAGCTTGCGCCGCCGTCGGTGGAGTACACGAGGGCGACCTTCCCGCTGTCCAGCCCGTTGAACGCGTCGACCTTCGCGGAGATGTGAGTGGGCGCATTCACGTCGACTGCGGTGGAGGGCTCCGCGTGGACCTCGACGACGGGCGCGTGGAGGTGGAGGTCGTCGGCGACCTCGGCGAGGTAAAGTTCCGGCTGCAGCACAAGGCGCGACTGGTTGAGGATCTCCTCCGCGGGCGGCTGGAAGGCCGTCCCCATCTCGATCGTGAAGGAGAAGGCGCCCGTGACCCCGTAGGTCCAGTCGTCCCAGACGCCCGCGGTCTTGTACAGGGTGTCCCCCTGCTCGGGCGTGTAGCCCGTCTGGTTGGCCATGACATCGGCCATCGCGACAAAGTCCGCGTTGTCGGGTGAGGGCGCGCTCGTGTACCCCCAGGGGTACAGCACGAGGTCGGAGTACGAGTGGAGAGAAACGGCGGTCTGGAAGTCGTGGGCGTTCTCGAAGTCGCGCAGCGCGCGCGCCTCGGCCGTCGAGAAGGCGCCGGGCGGCGAGTCCCCGGGTCGCCAGCCGAGGATCCCCGCGTAGCCGTCGGCGCGCAAGGGGCCCGCGTAGTCCTCCGCGCAGGGGTTGTGCGAGTCGCCCTGGAGCTCGCCCCAGTGCCAGTCGAAGTTGCGGTTGATGTCCGTGCCGGTGCACGCGAGCCCGACGGCGCCGGGGTTCGGCTCGCGGTTCTTTCGCCAGTTGGCGTCCGTCGTGTGCGAGTACTCGATCCCGTCGGGGTTCACCATGGTGAGGATGTAGATCTCGCGGTTATCGATAAGCCATGAGGCCATCGAGTCGTTGTCGAGGACGCCGGGGGGCGAGACCTGGAGCGCGCCCTCCGCGGTCCTTCGGTAGTGGCCCGTGAGGTAGTTGAGCAGGTAGGCCGCGGCGTGGTACGTCGTCCACTCGCGCGCGTGGGTGCCCGCCATGATGAGGACGTCGGGCTCGTCCTTTTCGTCGGAGGCGACGTTGTCGGAAACTTTCGCGACGATTAGCTGCCTGTTCTCGATGGTCGACCCGATCGAGAAGAGGGAGACGATGTCGGGGTTGGCCGCGGCGACCGCTTTGATGAGGTCGTACGTGTCGCCGGTCGCGTGGTATTCCGACCACCACGCGTCGGTATAGACGGGCTGCCGTGCGCCTGCGCCGGCGGCGCCGGCCGAAGGCAGGGCGGTGAGCAGCACCTGCGCGGCGAAGAGGATGACGAGGGCCGCGCGCTTCCGCTGGGTGGCAACCATCGGGCGCCTGAGCGGGAGGCCGCGCGGATAAAGGTTGCGTTTTTGAGGGGCGCCCTTTGGGGGCAACGCGGCGGGGCCCCGGCGGGGAGCCCTCATCAGTAGTCGAGCTTCTCGAGCTCGCGGACGCGGTCGGAGATGGGCGGGTGGCTGAGGAAGAGCCCGTGCACGCGGCTGCCCGAGAACGGGTTCACGATGAAGAGGTGCGCGGAGGCCTCGCGCGCGACGTGCATCGGCTTCCCGCGGCTCGCGTAGTCGAGCTTGAGGAGCGCCTTGGAAAGGCCCGTCGAATCGTGGAGGACCGAGGCGCCCGTGCGGTCCGCGCCGTACTCACGGCGCCTCGAGACGAACGCGCGGATGAGCGCGGCGGCGATGCCGGCAACGACCGACAGGAGGATGTACGCCAGGATGCCGCCGCCCCCGCGGTTCCCCCTCGAGGTCGCGGCCATCCCGCCGAACTGGATGATGTAAGCGAAAAACGCCGCGACCGTCGCAACGGCCGTCATGACCAAGGTGTCGCGGTTCTTCACGTGGGAGAGCTCGTGTGCGACCACGCCCTCGAGCTCGTGGGGGGTTAGGAGGTCGAGGATGCCGGTCGTGAAGCAAACGACGCCGCGGTTCGGGTTGCGCCCCGTGGCAAAGGCGTTCGGCGACCCCTCGCGCATGATCCCCACTTTGGGCTTGGGCACACCGGCGGCGGCGGCGACGCGGAGGACGAGCGCGTGGAGTTCGGGCGCTTCCTCGGCCGAGACGAGCCGCACGCGGTAGGTCAAGAGGACGAGCTTGTCGGAGAGGAAGTACGTGACGAGGTTGAGCACGACGGCAAAGCCCGTCCAGAGGACGATGTAGCCAAGGCTCCAGACCGGGAGGAAAAGCGCAAGGGCGCCTGCCACCGCATAGATGAGGAGGAACACGACGGCGAAGACGCCGAGTGTTTTGGCCAGAGACGACGAGGTGGACATGGGACTTCGACGGACTCCAGCAACAGGGCCCCCTGCAAACTTATGAACCTAGGGTTCAGGTGTTGGATTCGTTAACGGGGATTCTGGCAAAAGGGCAGGGCTCTTCGCGGGCGGCTTCAGCGTACCAAAACGGCCGATTTCCCCGGCCCCAAACCCCCCCATCTGGCGCGGGGCTTTGAGGGCGAGCCAGCAGTCCCGGCGAAGTCCGCCAGGCTTATATCGGGCATCCCCATTGCCCGCGCCGCTGCGATGGTGTTACGGTTGCGGAAAAGACTCAGCATGCTCTCGGTTGTAGGACTCCTCATCGTCTCGATTCTTTCCCCCGCCGTGCTTGCCTACCAGGAACTTGAACTCCAAGCCGCGACCGACAGCCTGCAGGTCGCGGGCCGAAACACCGTCGACGCGCTCTTCTGGCGCTCGGGGTTCGGCCCGTCGGTCCTTGGAGGCCCCACGCACGCGGGCAACACGACGAGCTTCGGCGCGCGCGTGAGCTCCTTCGAAAACCTCACGGGGGGGACAACGCCCGTCGGCGCCCGCCCAATCTTCCTCGAGTACGCCGCCCAAGCGGGCCTCAAGTACCTCGACCCCACGCAGAACGCCTCAGACTATTCGACGCAGCGTTGGAACGCGTCGGGCGCGGCCCTCGAAGTTACGGCCGAGTCCTTGGGCACGGGCGCGGCCGCGGAAGCGGCGTGGGCCGGCTACCTCCTGCGCACGAACCACTACGTGAACGGCACGCAGGCGCCAGGTGCGCCGCTCGTTGGAGCGACGGCAGGCGACGGCGTGCTCGGCCTCTGGCTGGTCGACGGGCTTGCGGACCGCGTTGCGGCCCTTTCGATGGGGGCCGCGTACAACGGCTCGGCCCTTGGGGCGTTCAATTTCTCCGACGCCGCACTGAACGACAACGACGGGACGAACGGGTGGCAGGTCGTCCCTGCACGCATGGGCGTGAACCTGTCGACCGACCCCGAGCCCCTCTTCCTCGGTTTCACTCCAAGCGACAACGGCACGACGCTGCGAGGGCAGGCCGCGGTCATCCTCGGCCTTGCGGAAATCGTCGCACTCGCCGACCCGGCGGGCGCTCACGCCTCGCTCTTTGACGGGAACCCCTTCGACGCCTCGCTCTACAACGCGGCCCGCCCGCTCCTCGTCGCGGCCGTAGGGAACGCCGAGGCGTCGCTTTGGGACGCCACTGCCAGCGCCTATTCGCAGCCGGGCGGAGCGGTCCAAACGGGCGACCTCGCGCTCTATGTGGAGGCCCTTGCCCGCGCGGAAAGCGCGGCCGACGCCGCGTTCAAGGCGAACGCAACGGCGGCAAGGACCCGCGCGCTTGGGGCGCTCACCTCGCTTGCCGACGCCTACGGCGCGTTCCCCGGCACCTACGATGTGGCGGGCTCCACGGTGACGGCAAACTGGTCGACGGTTACCCTCGCGACCCAGGCAGCCGCGCTGGAGGCCTTTGCCTCCGTCTTTGACGCGACCGGGCAGGAAGCCCACCGCGAGTGGATGTTCAAGGCCGGCGCAGGGCTCGAGTCCCGTCTCTTCTGGAACCACAGCTACCACGCCTCGGCCCCCGAGACGGGGACCCCGAGCGTCTCCGCGCTCGCCGTCGCCTTGACGTTCGCGGGCCTGCGCGACCTTGCCCTCACGGGCGAGGAGCCGCTTGCCGTCTGGCGCCTTGTGAACGCCACACAGCGCCTCTTTGGGGCCGCGCCGCTCACCCTGTCGGGAGCAGGGGCGCCGCCCGTGGTCGGCCGGTCCTTCGACTGGAATGTCTCGTCGACCGCCCCCTTGAACGGGGCCCTGGACTTCGACGCGGCAGGCGCGCTCTATGCGTCCTTCGAGTTCCTGACCTTGGGGCCCGAATTCTACGCGTCCGTGGGCGGCGGCGTCTCGGTCACCGAGCGCGCGGCGCTCGTGCTCCACAACGCGACGGCCTCCGATGTCGGCGCGGTCGTGGACGCCCTCGACGTCCAGCTTGCCGCGCTTGCGGCACAGATCGGCGCGCTGCAGGCTTCCTTTGACACGTTGAGCGCGAACGTCACGAACACGACCGACAGGCTGAACCTCTCGCTCGAGAACGAGACGATCGACCTTGCGCGCATCGCGGACCTGCAGGCGAACCTGACGGCGCTGCGCTACACGGTCGAGAACGCGACGCACAATGAGTCCGTGTCCATCGACGCGCTCGCCTCCACGCGGCGCGACTTCGACAACCTCTCCGCCAACTTCACGGCCGTGGCCTACAACCTCACGCTCGCGCTCCAGAACGTCTCGGGCCGTTCCGGGCAACTCAATGAGACCCTCGCGGCCCTCGAAGTGCAGAAGACGGCGATGGCGAACGCGAATGCGACGATCGACCAGCGTTCGAAGGAAGCCGCGGCCGCCGAGGGGCGCACGGCGCTTGGCGCGGGCGTGGCGTTCGTGGCTGGCCTCGTGCTGATGTTCTTGCTCCAGTGGATGGGGATTCTCCCCAAGACGCGCGCCCCCGCCGAAGGCGAGGCAAAGGGCAAGGACGAGAAGGACGCCAAAGACCGCAGCGAGAAGTGAGCGGGCGCCCCCAGGGGGCGCGGCCCGTTCTCAAGGGCCGGGGCCGCCCGGCGAAGGTTCAAGACCCCCGGCCTTCCTCGGACGGCCGTGGGCCCGCGCGACAAGGTGGCCGTGTCCCCCTACAGGCTGGACGGCCTTTTCCAGCCGATCCCCGAGGGCGTGG
The DNA here is from genome assembly GCA_041487695.1 of Thermoplasmata archaeon. Classification (GTDB taxonomy): domain Archaea; phylum Thermoplasmatota; class DTKX01; order DTKX01; family DATEUP01; genus DATEUP01. The sequence continues at coordinate 10,065 of JBGPNV010000010.1, forward strand.
TCATCTACGACTCGACGCTGCGCGACGGCGAGCAGATGCCGGGCGTCGCCTTCGGCCCGGCCGTGAAACTCGAAATCGCCCGTGCGCTCGATGAGGCAAGGGTCCCGCAGATCGAGGCGGGTTTCCCCGCGGTCTCGCCATCCGAGGCGGCCGCGGTGAAACAAGTCGCGAGCGCAGGGCTCGATGCGGAGATCCTCTGCCTCTCCCGCCTCAAGCGGGACGACGTGGACGCGGCGGCCGACGCCGGCGTGGACATGGTGCTGCTCTTCGTGCCCGCCTCGCCCATCCAGCTGCGCGTCAAGCTCAAGAAGACCGCGCAGGAAATCTTGCCGGAGGTCACGCGCGTCACGGAGTACGCAACCTCGCGGGGCCTGCGCGTCGGCTTCTCAACCGAGGACTCGACGCGCGCCGACCTCATGGACCTCATCCGAATCTACAGGGCGGCGATCGACGCGGGCGCCGAGCGCGTCGGCATCACCGACACGGTGGGTTGCACGACGCCAAACGGCCTTGCCCAGCTTGTCCAGAAGGTGCGCCGCAGCCTCAACGACTTCCCGCTCTCCGTGCACCTCCACAACGACTTCGGGCTCGCCACGGCAAACGCGGTGGCGGGTGTCCTTGCAGGCGCCCGGTTTGTGACGACGACCGTGAACGGGATCGGTGAGCGCGCGGGCAATGTGCCGCTCCAGCCCTTTGTCATGTCTTGCGAGCTCCTCTACGGCATCAAGACGGGCATCGAACTTGAGAACCTCAAGTCGCTCTCGGAGCTTGTCGGCGACCGCAGCGGCGTGGCGGTCCACCCGAATGCGCCGGTCGTGGGCTCGAACGTGTTCAGCCACGAGTCGGGGATCCACGTGAAGGCCGTGATGGAGGACCCGACGACCTACGAGCCCTACCCGCCCGAGCTCGTGGGACAGCGGCGCACGCTCGCCCTTGGAAAGCACACGGGCGAGGCCCATGTGAAAGCGGTCTTGCAGGGGCAGGGCGTGCGCCTGGCGGAGGCGCAGGTCGACGCGGTCACGATGAGGCTGAAGGAGCTCGGCGAGCGCAAGGGGAGCGTCACCTTCGACGAGTTTTGGCGGCTCGTCGACGAGGTAACGGGCGAGAAGCACCGGGTGCGGGCGCGGTGACGCGCGCGCCTGCCCTCGGCGCGCCCTTGCACCTTGACCAGCCCAGCGCCGCAAGGCCCCTATCCTTTATGACCCCCCAGCGGACTCCGGATTCCCCCGCTTGAGGGAGGTCTTGCCCTGTTCGAGGACTTGGAGGTCGGCACCCTCGGCGACGCGAAGGTCCCCACGATCTACTCGCTCGGGTTCACGGAGCGGGGGAAGCGCCTGCAGGCCGGCGTGAAGAAGGCGCACCGCTGGCTCGAGCGCCTCTTCAAGATCGACGCGAAGACCTACCTCGCGGTCCTCGATGACGCGGACTGGCGCGCCTCCTGCATCCCGCCGTACGGGCGCCCGCACACCGTATGGGACGGCCCCCGGGGGTTCATCGTGGCCTCGTACGACTACCACGACGTCATGATCGACGCGATGCTGCGCATCGTGGCGCAGGCGCCCCCTTCGCTCGAGCGCGAGTTCCGCGCGCTGCGCGGCGCCGACGAGAAGAACATCATCCGGTTCATGGACCTCGTCGTCACGGCCCACGAGGTGTGCCACATCTTCACGCGCGAGCGCAAGCTCACGATGGGGCCCGACTGGCTACCAGAACTCTTCGCGCACTACCTCACCTTTGCCTACCTGAAGCAGACCTCCCCGGCCGACGCGAAGGTTTGGAAGCTTTGCGAAGACATCTGGGCTTCCGCAGGCGATGTTGCGTACCGCAAGCTCGAGGACTACGAGATCCACCACCCGGACATGACGATGGAGAACTACCTCTGGTTCCAGGGGAAGTTCAACCAGCGGGGCGTGCAGATGTACAACCGGATGGGCGTCCGCTTCGCGCACCGCGCGGTCGAGGAGTTCGCCGTGACCGAGCAGGAGGTCTACCGGCGCCTCGACGACATCTCGAACGACTGGGGACGGTGGATCGGGACCTTCGGGTGAGGCGGCACGACCCGGCCGCCTCAAGTCCCGGCTTTGACCTCGTCGATGTACGGCTGGACCTCGTCGAGCCCGCGGTCCATGTCTTCCTCGCGGGGCGAGAGCCCCTGGTCGAAGCACATCCCGCGGAGGCGTTCGGCGAAAAAGGCAAAAGGGCGGTGCAGGTCGGGGCGCCCGATTGTCTCGAGGAAGGCCGTGCGGTCGCGGTGCGCACCGGGCCCGGGGGTTGGCATCCGCCCTCGGAGCCGCATGCGGAGGTCCGTCGCCTGCGCGGCGGCGTCCCGTGCCTCCTCGGCGCCGTCTCGGATTTGGATCGAGTTCCCCTGCTTGAAACCATCCCGCGATTCCTGGCGCGCAGAGGCGAGGAGGTCGTCCGCCAGGCCGCCAAGGCCCTTCCGTCGCGAGTCCGGGCCGCCTAAACCGGGGCCTTGCCCCGGCAGCCTAAAGCCCCTCGCCGTCGATCACCAAGCGCTTTCGGCGGCCGTCGTTCTGGATCTGCCGGGTGAACGGCGTGAACGCCACGGCGACCGCAAGGACGGTCTCCGCATGGGAGGTGAGGCTCTCGAAGGTGAAACTCGAACGGCCGGTGGCCATGAGAGCGTAGAGGATCACCTGGTCAAGCAGGTGGGCGTCGACATCCACGTCGGCGCGAAGGGCCCGGGCGATCCCGTCGGCCGCGACCTCGCCGAGTTTTTCGGCGGGGTAGCCTGGCCGCCCGACGTCCGAACCCCCGACAGCGCCGCAGCGGCGCGGCGACCAGAGGGTCGCCGAGACCCCCTCGCCCGTGGCCTCGACGAGGTCGACGTGGACCTCGCGGAGAGCAAGCCCCTGGAGGCGGCGCGAGATGGCCCGCCGCGTCCGGTCCGTGACGTCCTGCGGAAGGCGTGAACACGCGATCTCCCCCTCGATGAGCGGACGGGGCTGGCCCCCGGTCGGGGCGAGCGGTTTGATCGAGCCGCCGGGCTCGACGGTCACCTTCACTTCGCCGCCGCCCGCGGGGAAGAAGCCGCGGCGCAGGATTTCGATTTCCACCTTCGCGCCGAAGGTGCGCAGGACCGGCAGGAGCACGCGCTGAACGTACGTGACCGTGGGCGCGTTCCACACGTCCGTGCCGCCGCGCACCGTCGCCTCGACGCGCTCGCCGCACGAGATCGCCGGCGGCAGGAACGCCTGGAGGACGAGGGCGATCGACCCCGCCGTGCCCACATCGAAGGAGTACGTGCCGCCCCTCAGGCCCTCGGGCTTGAAGCGCAGCTCGGTCGACCCGACCTCGGCACCCTCGAGCTCGGCCCCGCAAAGGGCCGCGACCGCGCGCACGGCGGCAACATGCTGGGCCTTCAGCCCCGGCGACTCGCGGCCCGCGCGGATGTTCGTGATCTTGAGCGCCGACTCCATGATCGCCGAAAGCGCCACAGCGGTGCGCAGCACCTGGCCTCCACCTTCGCCGATGGAGCCGTCAATCGAGACCACGCGCGACGACCTGCAACTCCCGCGGATCGTCGGGCGCCGTTTAACCTTTTGGAGGGCGCGGGGCGGGGCAAAGGGGTGAGCGGCGCGGGGTGGCGTCCCCACCAAACCCTTAATAGCCTCGCACCCGTTTACGAATTTCGTAAAGGAGAGGCGCGCGCAATGGCCAAAGCCGATTTCCCCACATCTGCCAAGATCCGGGTCACGCCCCCGGGCCCCAAGGCCCGAGCCATTGTCGAGAAAGACGACCGCTTCATGGCCACGACGACGAAGTCCCGGCCGCTCGCGATCCTGCGCGGCCACGGCTGCGTGATCGAGGACGTGGACGGCAACTTCTACCTCGACTTCACCTCGGGCGTGGGCGTCCTCAACACGGGGCACACGCACCCCAGCGTCGTCGCCGCGATCCGCGCGCAGGCCGGCGCCTTCACGCACTTTGCCGGCACGGACTACTTCTATGCCCAGCAGGCGGACCTTGCCGAAAAGCTCACGAAGGTCACGCCCGTCGGCACGGACTCGCTCGTGTTCTTCACGAACTCGGGCACGGAGTCGAACGAAGCGGCGATCAAGCTCGTGCGCCACGCGTCGAAGCGCCAGGGGCTCATCGCCTTCATCGGGGCCTTCCACGGGCGAACGATGGGTTCGCTTGCGCTCACGGCCTCCAAGAAGGTCCAGCGCGAGGGCTACCTGCCGATGATCGGGGGCGTCGAGCATGTCCCGTTCGCGAACTGCTACCGCTGCCCCTACAAGCTCGAGTACCCGTCGTGCGACTTCTGGTGCATCCACATCCTCGAGGAGGAGTACTTCCCCGCCGTCCTGCCGCCCGAGGACTTCGCGGCCGTGTTCGCCGAGCCCGTGCAGGGCGAGGGCGGCTACATCGTGCCCCCTCTCCAGTACTACAAGGAGCTCAAGAAAGTCCTCGACCCCCACGGAATCCTCCTCGTCATGGACGAGGTGCAAAGCGGATTCGGGCGCACGGGCAAGCTTTTCGCAAGCGAGCACTTCGGCGTGAAACCCGACGTGGTCTCGCTCGCAAAGGCCCTCGGCAGCGGGATCCCGATCGGCGCGATCGTCTACAGGGCCGAGCTCGACTGGGGCGTCTCGGGCTCGCACTCGAACACCTTCGGGGGAAACCCCGTGGCCTGCGCGGCGGCATCGGCGACGCTTGAGACGATCAAGAGGGAGAAGCTTGTCGAGAATTCGGCAAGACAGGGCCGGCTCCTGCGCAAGCGCCTCGAGGAGGTCCAGGAGGACCACCCGCGGATCGGGGATGTGCGGGGGCTCGGGCTCATGCAGGCCGCCGAGTTCGTGAAGGACCCGCGCACGAAGGCCCGCGACCCCAAAATCCGCGACGCGGTCATCGAAGAGGCGTTCAAGCGCGGGCTCGTCGTGCTCGGCGCAGGCAGGAACGGCATCCGGTTCATCCCGCCGCTCGTGGTCACCGCGGCCCAGATCGATGAGGGGATCGAGCTCCTCGAGGCTGCCTTGAAGGCGGCCGAGGCGCGCGAAGCCAAGTGATTAGCCCGTGACCACGCCCATCGCCTTCAACACGCCCGGCAACCCTTCACGAAAGCCCTTGAAATTCGGATTCCAGCCGAGCGCCTTCAGCCTCCCGTTTGAAAGGGACTGGTTCGCCATCAGGTGTGCCGCCGTCGCATCGCCGTGGCGAGTCCTCGCTTCTCCCGGGCTTGTTGCGGGCGGCAGGGGCGCGCCAAGCTGCCCTGCGACGAGGTTGACGAAGCCGCGGAGAGTCACGGGCTCGTCGTCCGCGGCAAGGTACAACTCGCCGGCCTTCCCCGTCTCAAGCACGACCCGGAACGCCTCGCCGCAGTCGTCGATGTGGAGGGGCGACCAGTGGTTTGCCCCATCGCCGGGAACCCGGTAGGTGCCTGCGCGGACCTCGTCGACCATCTCGCGGAACCAGCCGCCGTCCCCGTAGACCATCCCAGGGCGGACCACGACGACCTCGAGGACGCCCGGCTTGTTCGCCTCGAGGGCCGCGCGCTCCGCCTGCCAGTTGAACATGGAGTTCCCGGTGGGCTTGACGGGAGTCGATTCCGTAATCGCCTCGTTGCGGTCCCCATAGAGCCAGGTGCCCGAGCCCACGACGATGCGCCTCGCGCCGACCTTCCGCGCGGCCGCAACGAGGTTGTACGCGCCGTCGACGCGGACCTTGGCCGCCACGCTCTGCCCGACCTCGCGCGAAACGGTGGTCGCGGAGGCCGCCAGGTGGATGAGCGCTTCGCAGTCGCGCGCCGCTTCGATGAGCGAAGGGATCGACAGGATGTCGCCAAGCGCCGGCGAGCCGCCCGCGCGCCGCACGAGGTCGGCTTTCTCGGGGCTACGGGCGAGCCCTACGACCTCGTGGCCGCAGGCGGCCAGGGCGCGCACGGCACCCAATCCCAGAAAGCCGCTGGCGCCGACGACCAGTACCCTCATCGCGCGCCTGCCAGGCGGCCTCGGGCCCATAAAGGCGACGCGGGCTTCACGCCCAGGCCCGCCCGTCGCAAGCCTTAACTGGAGTGCGGGGCTTCCTGCGTCCGGTGCGGGAATGAAACGTGTATCCCTCTGTGTGCTTGGCCTGTTGATAGGATCTGCAGCAATTGTCCCCCTTTCGGCTTCGGCCGCTACGGGCCTCCAAGTCCTCCTCTTCCTCTCGCCCACCGGCCGCGTCGCGAACGAAACGATCGACGTGAACGTTGAGGCCTACCTCAACGGCGTCCCCGTCGACCTCGACACGCTCACGCTCGGGCCCGGCTACGCTGCCGACCCCCTGAACTTCACAAACCTTTCCACGGGCAAGTACCACGCGAGCTACATGATCAACGCCTCCGATATTATCTACGGCACCCTCATCTTCTTCGGTTCGGCCGACGTGGCGAGCGACTCGGCGACGCTTACCAGTTCGTACTCGGTCGGAGGCGGCTTCGGCGGCAGCGACTGGTCCCTCACGATGCGCCCCTTGAACAGCGCCCTCTTCGGGGGGACGGTAGGACCCGGTGCGACGGTCGAGTTTGAGGCGCGCGCCTACCACAACGGCGTCCTTGCCGAAGGCGGCCCGATCAACATCACCGCGACGTGGACAGCAGGCGGGACCACGGGGAACAGCACGCTGAGCGCGACGAAGACCGCGGACGGCATCTACCACGTGAGCGTCGTCGTTCCAAGCGACCTCACCCTGACTCGGATGTACCAGGTGGAAGCGACCCTCGGGACGGGCCTTTTCGCCCCGTCGGCCTCCAGCGGGCTTACGGCGCACCCCTTCCCGATTTACGCTGTCGTAAAGTCCTCGACGGCTGTCGCTTCGACGCTCAAGGTCTATGCAGGCGGCTCTTCCCCGATGGCCGGAGCGAATGTCTCGCTCGAGGGCACCACGATTTCCCTGAGCTACCCCTTCTCGATGACCCCGGTCGGGCCCTTCACGGCCACGACGGATGTAAACGGCCAGGCTACCGTGACGGCCACCACGGGCCTTGCGGTCTCGACGCTCTGGTACCTCAACGTCACCTCGGGGGGAAAGACGACGAGCACGCCGGTCGCGCTCATCGCCTCATCGGGGCCGGGCCCCTGGATGCCTTCGCCCCCCATCGGATTTGGCTGTGAAGTGAACGTCCAGACGGACCCCTCAACGATCCAAGCGGGCCACACGGTGAACCTCGTGTTCCGCGTGACGGCTGCGGCCTCGATCCTCAACCCGCTGCCGGTCGTCTCGCAGAACATCGACCGGTACGTGTGGAAGGACGGCGCGGGGGGCACCTCGCAGGGCGGCACCGTGATGACGGACGCCTCGGGGAACTTCACGCTCGTCTGGGCGGTCCCGGCCAACTGGACTTCGGATGACACGCTCAAGGTCCGCGTCGTGTGCCCGGACGGGACGACCGGCTCGACGCAGGTGCAGGGTGGCGGGAGCGGCGGCCCCTTCGAGTCGGGCGCCGTCAGCGTGACGGCCTCGGGCAAGCTCGGGGACGCCGTGACGATCACGGCGGTCTACTCGGGCTCGAACCCGCTCACGGGCGCGGTCGCTTTCGCTTCGATCGTACCGGGCAACATGACGAACCTGGCCGGCGTGGGATTTGCCGGAGGCGGGCTCTCCGCGCCGCTCACGCGCTCGGGCTCGACGTTCACGGGCTCGGTCACCGTGCCCACGTGGTTCGGGGAAGGGGACTTTGACGTCATTGTGATCATTTCGAATGCCGGCGCGACGAACTCGAAGAGCGACCAGACGACCGAGGGCAACGCGACGACCATGCACCTCACGCCGCAGGGGAGCACAGGCGGCAACAGCAACCCCGCGCCGAAGGGCTTCCTGCCGGGCTTCGAGGGGGCGGCCGCTGTGGCGGCTCTCGGCGCCCTCGCGATCGTCCTCATCGCGGGGCGGCGCCGCCGAGCCGACTGAAAGCGCGCGCCTGCACCCCGAGGGGCGCCTTGCGCGCCCCGGGGGGTTCCCTAAAAGCGCGCGCTTTATCCGGCCGCCAGCACGTCGGCGTCCCGTGGCAAGCCGAAAGGCGCTGCTTGCGCTCACAATCCTCATCGCGGCAGGCCTTGCCGCTGCCGTCCTGCCAGCGGACACCCTTGCCCACCAAGACGGCATGTCAGGGCGCGCGCAGAGCGGCTGCTCCTGCCACGGCGCGTCGGCCACCCCAGCGGTCACCGGCACAATCGACGGCATCCCCGCAACCTTCGAAGCCGGCAAGGCCTACGCGCTCACCGTGCATGTGACCGGGGGCCCCCATGCCGGCGGGGGCTTCGACCTCTTGGTGGACGGCGGCACCCTGACCCCGGGGGACGCGAACGTGAAGGCCGACTCGCCGACCGAGGTCACGCACAACAAACCGTCGGCCACGCAGTGGAAGGTCCAATGGACCGCGCCCTCGAGCGGCGCCGCGACCTTCGCCCTCGCCGTGAATTCGGTAAACCTCGACGGGACGGAGAACGGGGACGCCTGGAACACCGCAACCTTCCATTCGGCGGGGCCGGGGCAGGAGGCGCCGGCCCAGGCGACCGGGGGGAGCCTTGGCGCGCTTTGGCTCGTGCTTGCGCCGGCGGCCGCGATCGCGCTCATCGCCGCCCTCGCGTGGTTCCGCCCCGCAACACCCGGGCCTGCGCCCCCGCCCCGCGCCGAACTCAAGCGCGCGCTCCCCCACCTTGCGCTCTTCGCGGTCGCCCTCGTGCTCACGGCGGCCCTCGCGGTCCCCGGGTTCGGCGCAAACGGCGGGCCCGGTTCCATGGGCCCTCCCGTGCCAACGCCGCAGCCCAAGGCGTACGACCTCACGGGCTTTTCCAACGCGGGCGCCTCGACAGAGGCGGGCCTCACGCTTGACGACGCCGGCCCATCACGAATCCAGGCGGTGCTGACCTGGACGGATGAGCCGGACCAGAGTCGCCACCAGAACCAGCCGGACACGCTGCGGGTGACCCTCACCTTCGGCAATGCGACGGCGAGCGCCGAGGGGACGAATGCCGCCGGCGGCGACGGCATGGCGACCGCCGTCCTCGACCTCGGGAGCACGCCGCCGGCAGGCCTTGCCGATGTGAACGTCAGTGTCGAGTGCGTGAGTGCCGGGGCGCAGGTCGGCGTCCCCCGTGGGCTGGGGCTCCGCGACCGGACGGACACGGGCAACGCGTGGGCGGTCGTGGTCAACGCGACGTACACGGCGGCCTCGGCATCGGCAGGCCGCTCGGCGAGGCAGGCACCGGGGGCGGCAGAACCTCACACTTCGGAGTTCGACCCGCACGCGGCGGTCGCGGCGGCGGGCGCGACGCTCTTCGCCGCGGCCCTCGGGTCCGCCTTTGTCCTGCGCGGGGTGCTACCCCAGACGCTTGTCCCCCCGCGGCTGCGCCCGACGCGCACGCGGCACGCGCTGCTTGGCTCCTTGGCGCTCGGGATCCTCGGGGCCGGCGCCGCCGTTGGCGTCGTGACGGCGCTCGCCGGCGGCCACGCGTTCGAGCCGCACGGCATCCTGGGGCTCGTGCTGCTCGCGGGCTTCTCGGCCCAAGGCGCCGCGGGCTACCTGGCGCTGCGCGGCCGCCCGACGAGGCGGCTACACGGGCTCATCGGTTCCGCCATGGCAGGCGCGCTGCTTGGCGTGGCCGTCGCGGGACTCGTGTTCTTCCTTGCCTGAAAACGTCTCTTCGACGTGTGTCTGAAAGGCTCTATCTACGGTGGCCGCGACCAGAGATGGTCGATTGGCTGACGGTTGGCACTCCGGCTGCCCGATGGGCGCGGACCCTCGCCGACCGAGGGGCTGGCGACAGGACTGACGGGATTGGCATTGGGAAAATGCACGGCGCTTTCATTCGTCCTCGCCGTGGTTGCCGCCACCACCGTGGCAGCACCGCCTGCCTCCGCCGCCCCCTCCGTCCCGGGTTGGACCGGTTCGATGCTCATTTCCACGATCTCCTCCGCGAACGCTGACCTTCCGCAGGTCGCGCAGGCGCCTGATGGCACGGCCGTCGCGGTCTGGGAGCAATGGGACGGGTTCGGGTACAACATTTGGGCCAACCGGGATGTCCCGGGGGAAGGTTGGGGTGCGAGTACGCTCATCGAGACCGACAACGCGGGCGATGCCCTCACTCCGCGTGTCGCGCTCGACGGAGCAGGGAATGCTGTGGTCGTCTGGTCGCAGACCGACGGCCTCCGGTTCAACATACGGGCCGCTCGCTTCGCCGTGGGCTCGGGCTGGAACGCCCCGACCCTTATCGAGGGCTCGGACGCCGGCGACGCGACGTCCCCCGACTTGACCGTCAATGAGGCCGGTGACGCGGTCGCAGTTTGGAGCCAACTCGATGGCTTCCGCCTTGGCATCTGGTCGAACACCTACCGCGCGGGAGGGGGCTGGTCGACGGCGTCACTCCTGGACAACGGCAGCACGGAGGACGCCCTTTCTCCTCGCGTGGCCCTCAATGGAGCTGATGAGGCCGTAGCCGCGTGGAGCCAATCGAATGGCAGCCATTGGAGCGTCGGCGCTTCGTACTCCCGCGCGCTTGGGAACTGGAGCCCCATCTCCGTCCTCGGCGCGCCGCCCAACGGCAATGCGAGCCAGCCCTGCGTCGCAATCTTTCCGAATGGGACTGCCGTCGTCGCTTGGAACGAGACCGGGCCGTCGGCCGCGCGCTTGGCCGCGAGCACGTACGTTCCGGAGGGCGGCTGGACTGCGGCCGTAGCCCTCGACTCCGACGGGTTCTTGGGCGCGGCCAATGTAGACCTTGCTGCCAGCGCCTCAGGCCTTGCCTTTGCGGCCTGGTCCCAGCCTGGTTTGCCCGGCTGGACGGTCTTGGCGTCCTCCTTCGACCCGTCGTATGGCTGGTCCCTTCCACGGGCCATCGCAACCAGCGCGTCGGTCGGCGCGGGCGCGGTCTCCGTTTCGGCGGATGAGCACGGCAACGCCATCGCCGCGTGGTCGCAGTCGAATGGCTCGCAGTGGAGCGTCTGGAAAAGCCAATTCAGCCCCGGCCTTGGGTGGAGCGTGGGGTCGCCACTCGACCCCGACAGCACAGGCAATGCCTATCGTGCGGAGGTTTCCACGAGCGGCGACGGGCGCTACACCGCCGTTTGGGACAAGCACAACGGGGTAGCGTACGGGACGGGGAATTACATCCTCTCGGCGTCGTACGATGCGCCCCCGCTCGTCGTGTCGACGCCCATCGCTGGCCAGGTCCTTAGCGCCACCGCGGTCACGGTCGAGGGGACCGCCTCCCCGGGTAGCGCCGTTGCGGTCAATGGCTTCCTCCTCGGGACACGCTTGGACGGCAGCTTTTCGGTCCACGTAGGCCTCGGGTCCGGCGCCTCAGAGGTGACCATTGCATCGTGGGACGCGTCGGGTAACGCGGTGGGAATCTACCTTCCCCTCCAGATAGTCGATCCGGTTGCGGATCTTGCTTTGCAGCTCGCTTTTAGCGAAGGGCGCCTCCTCGACCTGCAGCGCCAGCTCGACTTGCTTCAGGGACAGCAATATGACTCGGCAGCCGCCCTCGCCAACCTGACGGCCCAGCTTACCATGGCTTTCGCCCGACTCGACAGCCTCGCCGCCGCTGGAAACCTGTCCAGCGCTGGCCTGCAGAGCCTCCAAGAAAACCTGTCCGCGGCGAGCAGTCAACTCGACCTGCTTGACGCGGAACAGGAGTTCAACGCCAGCCGCCTGAAGGCAACCGCCTTGATCATGACGAACCTGAGTTGGAACCTCAGCCGTCTCATCGACCGGACGGCGGGGCTGGAGGGTGTCTCCGAAAGCCGCGCGCAAGATCGAGACAACCTCACCGCCTTGGTAAACGGCACGGCGGCCAACGTGAGCACGCTTGATGCGGAACTTGGCAACGCGCAGGCGCAAGCGGCCGCCGCTCAAGCGCGGGCGGGGCGTGCTGAGTCGGCGGCTGCGGGAGCAGAGGCGGTTGCTGTCCTCGTGGTCGCTGTCGCAGCAGGGACGTTCGCCGCCAGCGCGCGCAGGTGGAGCAGGAGGGGCGAGCCTTGAAGCGAGGCTGCCTCGCGGCTGCCCAATCCTCATGCCCTCCGCGGTCTCGGGAATCCCGTTCTCCATCGCACAATCGAGCCTCGCCGAAAACGGAAGCGGCGCCCGCACGCGGCCGAAAGGGCCCCCGTTTGTCAAACGGTGGGTTTCTACCGGGGCCTGGCGCGCGCCCTCACACCTCGATGACTTCCTCGTCGGCGCCTTTGCGACCGCGCGGGGCTGGCGTGTGCTCGGAGAGCGACTCGATGGCCGCGACGAGGTCATCCATGCGCGGGTCGGGGAACGCAAGGCGCGCGGCCGCGAGCGTGGCGCGGTCGCCGAAGTAGAGCCCCTTGCGCTTGGAGGGGGATCCGCTCGAGTCGGGCGGGTTGAATTCCAGCATCACCCGCAGCTTGTCGCCCGGGAGGCGGACGAGGAAAACCCCCGGGATCGAGGTCCTCTTCTTCTCCCACTCGGCGGCACGGGAGAGCGTGCTTTCGATCGACTTGGCAAGTTCGACGGCCTTTTCGGACATGAGGGCCCCAGTCTGCCTGGGGCCTTGATAAACGTCAAGGGGGGGTGGCCGAAAGCTCTCCGACGATTGGACGAGGGCGGCCCGCCTGCGGATTATGCGACACTTGGCCGGGCGAGGTTGCAAATAGCCCACCCCCGCCATCGCACGCTTTGCGCGAGCGCGAAGCGGCCGTCCAGGCCAGCCGGCCCGCGAGAGGTACGGGGGAGTTCCCATCGCATTCAACAACGCAGACACCGCCTTCATGCTGATCGCCGCAAGCCTCGTCATGTTGATGAC